>NZ_JBHFKV010000010.1:0-111692 GCF_042879355.1 Photorhabdus sp. RM71S
ATAATAGTGTCTGGAATACTGGAAGTGAATTTTCCATTTTATTTCCCATTTAATGAGAGCTTAATTCGTGTCAGCAAAATTTTCCATTGGTGTCATTATTGGTGGGGCCATTAGTGGTGCGTTCAGTTCTGCCATGTCCGGCACACGTCGTACACTGGGAGCGCTGGGAGAAACGACACGGCGACTTGAGAACAGACAACAAGCACTGAACCGTGCTATTGAACGTTACGGTCAGCTCGGTTCCCGCAGTGCTCAGAGTTTGAATAGAGATCTACAACGTGTTAGCCGAACGCTGGAGCAGTTGAACCGTCAGCAACAGCGCTTACCGTCTGCTGCTATCATGAGTGATGCAGCCAAAGCGAATCGTATGGCACTATATGCACAGGGAGCCGAAACCTATGCATTAACTCGCACGATATCTTCTCCTGTTATGAAATCGGTAACAAAATACGCCTCTTTTGAATCAGGATTGCGAGATATTGCTGTCACTGGTGATCTGTCTCCGAAAGAAGAACAAAAAATCGGAATCATCTTGCGCCAGAACGCCAAGCAAACAAACCAATTACAAGAAACCCTGCTGGAAGGTGTTGGTACATTAGTTGCCGCCGGAAAATCTCCCGTGAAATCGACCGATATGAGTGGATTATTGGGCCGCGTCGCCACGGCATCTAAAGCTAATATTAATGACTTAGCCAAAATGGTTCTATCCTTTGAATCCCTGAAAATTGAAGGTGATCAAGCGCTAAAAGAAGCCTTTAACCGAGTCGTTTTCGGCGCTAAATCGGGCCGTTTTGAATTAAAAGATCTCGCCCAATACTTCCCAGAAATGGCGCAACAATTTGCTGGTAAGGGAATATACGGTCAGGAGGCAGTTTCACAGATTATTGCCAGCTTGGAAGTTGGTCGTGAAGGTGCAGGAATGGAAGGTGAAGCTGCTACCAATATGAGGAACTGGCTAGCTTCAATGGGACGTGGTGATATTGCCAAAAGATACGCTGAAGCTGACGTCGATTATCAAACCTCAATGAGCAGATATGTTTCTTCGGGATACTCGCAATATGAAGCTTCAATCATGATCGCAGACCGTTTTATCAAGAGTAAAGGTGCTGATCTCATGAAAGAGTGGAAAAAAGCGGGAGCCAGAGGTGATGAAGATGCACAACGTATGCTCATGGAATCTTTCGGGCTATCCTCTATTTTTACCGACGTACAGACAGTCAACCATCTCTTGGCCATGCGGAAACGTTGGAGCGATTATCAGCGTATCAAAACAGGTATGGGGACTGATTCGGCACAAAAATCTGTTGATACCGACTTTGATAAGCAGAACGATACCTTAGAAGCGCAATGGCGGCGTACTCAAATTGGGTTTAATGATTCGGCTATTAGCATTGGTCAGTCGCTGCGTCCAGCATTAATACAGTTAGCCGAAACCTTTATTCCATTGATGGACAAGACCGGAAAATGGCTGGCCGCTAATCCTGAACTCATCAGTAATGTTGTCATGCTGGTTGGTGGGTTCCTAGCACTCAAAGCCGCTTCAATCGGTGTAAGATTAGGTCTTAATCTTTTACTTTCCCCTATAACTGATATCTGGAAAGGCGCAATGTTAATGCGCACACGGTGGTTATTGTTTCGAATGGCTATCGGTAGTGGTGGTAGATTCGGTGTCGTTGCAAATATCTTGGGAAAAATAGCCGGATCAGCTCTCTGGTTGGGCAGAATCCTCGGTAGTGCTCTCTATAAGGGCTTGATGTTAGCTGGCAGAGCTATTTTGTGGATTGGACGCGCACTATTAATGAATCCTATCGGATTGATCATCGCCGGTATTGCAGTGGCCGCTTATCTTATCTATCGCTATTGGAAGCCCATCAGTAATTTCTTTAAACGGCTTTGGGTCTTAGTAAAATTTGCTTTCCAGATGGGATGGCAGGGAATCAAAAATATTTGGTCTAACGTCAAAGATTGGTTTACAGCTCGATGGAATGACATTACTAATGCGTTTGATGGAGGAATATTTGAGGTCAGTAAATTAATTTTAAATTGGTCGCCATTGGGGTTGTTCTATAAAACATTTGCTGACGTTATGAAATGGTTTGGCATTGATCTGCCCAATAATTTTACTGACTTTGGTAAAAATATCGTTAATGGGTTGGTTAATGGTATTTCTAATATGCTGACCACGGCTAAGGACACCATTAAAAACTTCGGTGGCAAAGTTTCTAGCTGGTTTAAAGAAGCGTTGGGTATTCAATCCCCCAGTCGGGTATTTATGGGATTTGGCGATAATATTGTGCAAGGTGCGGTTGTTGGTATTGATCGTACTACGCCATTGGCTGTTCGTGCTACTCAACGTCTGGCTAAGGGAATGACCTCTGATGTCCCACAAATTTCACCTCCTGAGATGATGTCGAGCAATCCAGTTAGACGAACAGGTTATAAAGATACCAGCAACAACAATAATGGTTTTTCTATCTCTTTCTCCCCGCAAATATACATTAGTGATAAACAACAAGCGGCTATGCCCGATATTAGTAAAGCCTTAAACCTGAGTGTGCGTGAATTAGAGAAACTGCTGGAGCATATTATTATTCAGAGAGAACGCCGGAGGTACGGATAATGTTTGCGGTATTAGGTGATATCGAATTTGAGCTGATCACTTATTGGGATGGTTTCGATGTAACGTTTGGTGTTGATTATGCCGAACATGCCCGAATTCAAGGTAAGCCCAGCTTGCAGTTCGTGGGTGAGAAACTGGATGAAATTCAAATTAGCTTGGTCTTTCATCAACATTATTGTGTGCCGGATGTTGAATTGAATCGGCTGTGTGAAGCAATGCGAAAGCATCAGGCACTTGCGCTAATATTCGGAAATGGTGATTACCGTGGCTGGTTTGTTATTACCGATGTGACAGCCACCAGTGAACAAACGGATTCAGTAGGTAATATATTTGCCCTCAATGCCTCGGTGACATTACGTGAATATATCGGTGATCCTAAAAAACCGCTGAAACTGCCTGCCATTAAATCCCATGTCCCGAATACAAAGGCGTTGTCTAATGCAATATTGAAACCATCAGGTATGGCTAAAAAAGTCAGGGATGGTGTGAATTATGCCAAACAAGCACAATTAGCACTGCAAACAACCATCAGCGCGGTACGTACTGCACAGAAGATGAAAGACAACCCGACCATAGCGTTAACCCGTGTACCAGGTCTTCTTACCGGACTTAACAATATTGTTGGGCCATTAGGGAAAAGCTATCCGGCTTTTCAATCACTCGGTAACTCATTGCCAGATGCGATTCAATTGACCAGAGCAACGGGGCAAGCAGCAACATTTGTTAACAATGCCCAATCGTCATTAAGCCGTGCTGATAGCCGTAATATCGCGGCTGTATTGGATTCTGTATCAGCTCAACTTGAATCGGCAAGTTCAACATTTACATCAATATCACCCGCGCTCAGTAAGATGGCAGCGCAAATTACCACAAGGGCGCTTTGATCATGTTTCTTGAATACATTACAAAAGATGGCGATAGGTGGGATTTATTGGCTCACCATTATTATGGTGACCCTTTAGGTTACGCTCGCATAATTGCTGCTAATCCGCACGTTGCAGTTACACCTGTATTGCCATCTGGGATCGTATTGTTGATCCCCATCATTGACGCTGACAATGTAGTAATTGCAGAGGATACACCACCGTGGCTAAGATAATTGATACCAAGCAAACACCATCTATAACGGGTGTCTCAGAGGTTTTAAGTCCGACATTCACGTTACGATATTTGCAAAAAGATATCACAAATGACATCACTCCTTATGTCACTCGTGTCAGCTATACCGACAACATCAAAAGCGAATCCGATGAAATAGAGGTAGAGTTGGATGATACTGATGGTCGCTGGCTAGATAAATGGTATCCGGGCAAAGGTGATACGTTGACATTGAAGTTGGGCTATTTCGGCGAACGGCTACTGAATTGTGGCTCATTCTATATTGATGAAATTGAAGTCAGCATCCCTCCTTCTATTGTATCTGTTCGAGGTGTAGCAACGTCTATCAATACGGCATTGCGTACCAAATCTAACCGCGGATTTGAGAATACAACTCTGGCAGCTATTGCTAATCGCATCGCCAAGAAACATCAGTTAAAGCTGATCGGCAGTATCGAAATCATCAAGATTGACAGGGTGACGCAATATTCTGAAACCGATGTGGCGTTCTTGAAACGGCTGGCCGGTGAATATGGTTATGCCGTTAAGGTTGTCAGTGAACAGCTAATTTTCTCCCACTTAGCCAGTTTGCGCTGCCAAGAACCCATAAAAAAATTATACCCTCGTGATGTTGCCCAATTTTCACTGCGGGACACGATTAGTAAAGTCTATAAAAAAGCCAAAGTGAAGTACCAAAAGGCTGATGATAAAAAGCTGATTGTCTATGAAGCTGATGGCACGACCAGTGTAAGTAATCAGTCCAATCCAAAAGACAAGAATAGTGGTAAAGAAACCAGCGCAGATACCTTAAAAGTAAACAGCCGGGCTGCTAACAAGAATAGCGCTGAAGTAAAGGCCACGTCAGCACTGGATTCATATAATGAGTACCAGCAGAACGGCTCACTTTCATTGATGGGAGCCCCTCAGTTAACCGCCGGAAATAAAATTGAGTTGATTGAATTTGGCAAGTTATCTGGACAATGGTTAATTACTTCAGCTCACCACTCTTTTGATCGCGACAGCGGATATATAACCGAACTTGAAGTTGCTCGTGGCCCTGTTACATCAAGCAAATCCAAGAAAGATAAAAAAGGTAAGACTCGGAAATTGGTTGTATATAAGCCTGATGGTTCTTCCGACACAATCATCAAGGAGGAATCCAAATGAGCAGTGTAACTCGTCAAGTTGGTACGATTAGCGCCGTAGATCCTGCTACTGTTCGTGCCCGCGTGCGATTGCCTGAATGCGATAATATGCGTACTAACTGGCTGAATGTGTTGCAGCGCAATACCCAGAATAACAAAGACTATTGGTTGCCCGATGTTGGGGAACAGGTTGAAGTGCTATTGGATGCCAATGGTGAAGATGGTGTTATTTTAGGTGCTGTCTATTCCAGTGTTGATAAACCGTCAGCTAACAATAAAGACGTCCGTGGTATGACTTATGCAGATGATGCAGCTTTTTACTATGATCGTACCTCACACACCCTGACTATTAATGGCGGCATTCAGCACATTAAGATCGCGGTGGGAGTCAATGTTGTTATTCAGACACATCAGGCAACTATTGATGCGCCGGAAACAATCGTAACCGGAAATATGTTAGTGAAAGGCCAATTAACTTACCAAAATGGACTGTCGGGCTCTGGTGGTAATGGAGCTGCTGCGACCATTCAGGGCAATGTCAGCGTTAATGGCAACATCCATGCAACGGGCAGCATCATGGATGAAGGTGGTAACTCAAATCATCATCCTCATTAGTTTCTTTAAACACCTTTAATATCAGATATGCCTACAGGGGATGATACTGTTCCCCATGAATACGAACTCACACTCTGTTTTTTGGCAACCCGCTCTCCAGAGCTCAGGCAAAATTGCCTGTGGGCTGGATGACATCGCCCAAGCAATACTCATTATTCTACGTACACCACGTGGTAGTGATCCACATCGACCAGAATTCGGCAGTCACTTGCACCTTTATATTGATTACCCAATAGACCGCGCGATTCCCCACGTTGTCAGGGAATCTGTTAATGCTATTACACGTTGGGAACCTCGTTGCCAGTTGCTCTCCGTGAAACCAACTGTCAATGGAGAACACCTAACTCTGCGTGTGAATTGGACAGCAGTTGATGGCATTACACAATCTACGGAGTTGCTATGGCGCTGACAGAACCTGATTTTATCGAGCGTGATGTAGAGAAAATCACAACCGAAATGATTGCAAAGTATGAGGCTGATGTAGGTAAGACTTTGTACCCAGCACAGGCAGAGCGCCTGCTGATCAATTTATTTGCATATCGTGAAGCACTAACCAGAATGCAAGTTCAGGAAGCCGCCAAGCAGAATCTGGTCGAGTTTGCCCATGCGCCCATTTTGGACTACTTAGGGGAGTTGGTCGGAGTATATCGGCTACCCGCCCAACCGGCGCATACAACACTGCAATTTAGTGTTGATGATGCGTTAGAGCGAGATGTGCTCATTCCTGTGGGGACGCGTGTTAATGCATCGGACAGTATTACTTTTGCTACTAATACAGATGCTGTTCTGAATGCAGGTACACGTTTCGTTAATGTCACAGCTACTTGTACAGATGCTGGATTATCAGGGAATAGCTGGCAACCAGCACAAGTCAGTACATTGTTGGATGAAATCGACGACATTGACCTGCAAGTGACCAACACAATAGTGAGTAGTGGTGGTTCGGCAGAGGAAAGTGACGAGAGGCTACGTGTACGAATCAAGATGGCCCCTGAATCGTTTACTAATGCGGGCAGTCGTCAGGCTTATCGCTTTCATGCCATGCGTGCTCACCCTAATATTGTTGATGTCGCAGTCAGGTCTCCCATTCCGGGTGTTGTTGAACTGTTTCCACTATTGGCGACGGGGTTGCCAGATGAAAGCATTTTAACGCTGGTGAAAAGTTTTTGTTCTGACGAAAAAATCCGCCCGTTGACTGACACTGTACATGCAAAACCTCCCGTGAAGGTTGATTATACCATCAAGGCTAAACTGACCTTGTACAGTGGCGTTAATGCACCCGGTATTCAATCAGCAGCAGAACAGGCCATACAAACATGGGTAGCTGAACGAGCAACAACGTTAGGGAAAGATATTGTTCCCAGCCAAATCATCTCAACATTGTCTGTTTCTGGCGTCTATCAAGTCGTACTGGAGTCTCCTACGTTTCAGATTGTAGGTAAAAATGAATGGGCGAACTGTATCGGTATCACTGTTGTGGTCACTGGAGTCGCTGATGGTTAAGTTACATCTACCACCTCCACTGGAAGCTGATATCAGTATGCGTGCATTAGGTCAGTTGGCCTCCCGTTTTGATGATATCGATTTAACCCAATTAATGGTTTATCTCATTGATACTGTCGATAGCAGCGCGTTGCATTGGCTTGCAAATCAATTCTCCCTATTTGGCGATGGCTGGGAGCTTGTCGAATCAGACAAGGCTCGCCGCACGTTAATCAAATCAGCTATAGAATTGCATCGGTATAAAGGCACACCGTGGTCAATTCGTGAAATTATCCGTCGTTTTGGGTTTGGTGAAATTGATTTAATTGAAGGCACTGGTCAAATTAATTATGACGGTCATGCCAGCCATAACGATAATTATGTTCATGGAGATTCAACATCCTGGGCAGATTATCGCGTCATACTTCAACAACCTATTACCAATGATCAAGCCTCGCTACTGCGTACCACACTGGCCGCGTTTGCGCCTGCACGCTGCCACCTTGCCAGCTTGGAATATCAGTCTGTATCAATTCGTTACAACAATACTGTCAATTATGACGGTAGTTACAATTATGGGAGCAGTTAAAATGGCTAATTTACCGGAAACCCCACAGTGGTCAGAGGGAGTGTATCAGATAGAAACCTCAGACCCCGTGTTAGGCGGGCCTGATGGTATTTCCAATCGGCAGGCTAAACAGTTGACCAATCGCACAAGCTATCTTAAACAGAAGCTAGAACAAAATGGGAATGAGTTGAGGGAACATTCTGAGGTACAAGACCCACATACTCAATATGCACCGAAAGCCAGTCCCATTTTCACAGGAACGCCAATTGCCCCCACACCTGCTAAAAACGCTAATAATACTCAGATTGCAACAACAGCATTTGTGCAATCACTGACGAATACGGCGAATCAAAGTGCTGTAGCTGCAAATAACAACGCTAATAGCCGAGTACCATCCATTCGTAAAGTGAATGGAAAAGCGTTGTCATCTGATATTTCATTGAATGCCGGAGATGTGGGAAGTTATGCTAAATCTGAGAGCGATAATACTTTCTTGCGTATTTCTAGCGATAAAACCGCAACAGTTGGTAGTTTATTAATTGATAGTAAAACTTCTTTTCCTGAGCTACGTTTCAAATCGAAAGATGGGTATATGGTAGGAATTAATGGTTCGGAAGGAAAATTGTTACATATTTATTCTAACGATCCGAGCAATCAGCGACGTTATAATATATTAATACCTGAGCGAAGCGGTACACTCGCATTGCAAAACGCAGCTATAAAATCTGAAAATGGCTGGTGGCAATGTGGGGATACAGGAATAATTATTCAATGGGTTAAAGTTGCATCAAACCAACAGTCATGGGTAAAAATCAATTATCCAATTTCTTTTAAAAATCAGTTTATTGGCTATGTCGCAAGCATGTCGAGTATAAATACATCAACAGGTCACACATTAGTACGTAATGCAACATTATCGACGTTTGAATATCAAGCGGGCACTCCCAACAACAATGAGAATCCAAGCAAAGTTGTTCATATATTATTTTGGGGGGTATAAATGGTTTATTTCTCCAGAAAAGAAGGCGCTTTTTATAGTGAAGCTCATGAAGAATGCATTGAAATAACAGCAGAGAAACACAATGAATTACTTACAGGGCAGTCACACGGTTTGTCAATTGTTAGTAATAAAGAGGGTTATCCAGTGCTTACTGAACGCGCTCCGTCCGTTTATCATAAATACGATGGTGAAAAGTGGATAATATCAGAAAGCAGTGTGATAAAACTCAGGCAGGAACAACAGCAACAAGCAGAACATAAGAAACAGCAACTTATGTTCACTGTAAGTAAACAGATAGCTCCGTTACAAGATGCGGTAGATTTGGGGATGGCGAGTGATGAGGAAAACTCTCGGTTGACCGCTTTGAAAAAATATAGGGTATTGCTAAACCGTGTTGATGCTAGCTTAGCGCCAGATATTTATTGGCCTGAAAAACCCAGAATTACGGAATAAGGGATTAATGGCCCTATTCTTATTTCTGATACGGTAACCAATTCCGTGCAGTTACGGACTATATCGGGGATGATTCCAAAGCAGTATAAGATGTACGTGGATGGCATCCACTTGTAGATCATGGGATTACAAGTGGAAGCGATTAGCATAATGAGCGCTTAGGCTATTTCAGAGTTAAAGGCTGCGTAGCTGAGTTTCTTTATTGGTTTTCTGATACAGAGTAAATAACATCGGCAATAGTGAGCTGATAGCAACCAGACAATGGCCTAACTGACAAAGACTTTCTGGGGTGAATTCTACCACGTCATTAGCGGCAAAAGTAATAAGAGTATCTCCCAGAAAATGTAACCCATGACAGAGCCCAGCACTGTTAGCTTCGCAGGCTTCTTCCAGTAGTTCAATATCTTGCTCACTCATATCCGCCGTATCCAGTACTGACACAACATTCGCCATGTCGGAATAGAAGATATCGCAGTAGTTCTCAATGTCCGAAGTATTCTTAATATTCTTAGTATTAAGCATGGTTCAGTTCCCCTAGTGGTTTGCATGAGGCAAATACCAAAGGAAAGCCTGCTAGCAGAGTACAAACTTCTATTTCCGTGGTAGCTAATATTGAAATCATGCGTAATGGGGGAAGTTTGATTATCAGTCGGTTAGAACGGGCGTTAATAAATATATAGGGCTTTGAATGTGCGCGTATGTTACTATTAGCGTTAGCCATAGCATTAGCTCCAATAATGTTGTGGTCAGAAGCCCGGTTAGTGGTGAGACACTACCGGGCTCCGTTGTTTTTGAAACCCTTTGAATATACACTGGTGTATACAATATACATTAAATCATGGGGTATATACCTTGTCAATGCCAAATAAAAGATCTCCTCAATTTCCGATGAGATTAACAGAGGAATTTCGTCTCCAGCTTGAAGCGGAAATGAAGAAAGATGGTGATACGTCTTTGGCAACATGGATAAAACGAATTTTGCGTAAAGAGCTGCTGGCACGTGGTATTGAACCGAAAGGTTGAATCATTTTGAAATACCAAGAGGCACCCATTCTAAGTGCCTCTTATTTTAAATTATCCTAATAACTTTAATATGCGCGTCTTAACCTACCGTAATCTGAACAGGTTTCCCTATACGGGTTAACATATTAACCAATGCGTCAATGGTGAATTTATTTACTTTTTTATTCACAACATCAGATACTCTTGGACGAGAAATGTGCAATACTGTTGCTACATCAGTTTTTTTTATTTTTTTATCTACAATCCATAGGGTAATTTCTCCTATTAACCGTTCTTTGATTTGCAGTGTGTTTTCTATTTCTCGTAAAGAAGTTGTATGAAGTTGCTGAGCTTCTTGCTCAGTAAAACCTAATTCAGAAAATATATTATGTCCGGCTGGAGTTGCCCTACGAATTTCAGTGTCAATTTTAGTGGTCATTTGATATTTCTCCGTTGCTGGATAACTGCGTTGTATCGCACTTTAGCGATATCCTTGTCCTGTTTATTCGTTTGTTGAGTTTTCTTCTGAAAACTATGTAATACGTAAATAGCTTCATCAAATTTAGCAACATACATAATGCGATAAATACCTGTACTGTCTCTTAGCCGTATTTCTTTTACGCCAAAACCGATGTCAGAAAAGGGTTTCCAGTCTTCAGGATCTATTCCACGCTGTATTCTGTGAAGCTGATAGCCTGCGTCTTTACGTGTGTCTATAGGAAAGGCTAACAAGTCTTCATAAGAAGAACCAATCCAGGCAATTTCTTTCTCTGTACCGCTCCTGATTTTCGTCATAGTTTTCCTTCCTTATTTAATTGTATGCAATGCTGAAATCATGTGTAATGGGCGAAGTTCGATTATCAATCGATAAGAAAGGTACGTTATAAATGTATAGCGTTTTGAATGCGTGCGTATGTTACTATTAGCGTTAGCCATAGCATTAGCTCCAATAATGTTGTGGTTAGAAACCCGATTAGTGGTGAGACACTACCAAGCTCCGTTGTTTTTGAAACTCTTTGAATATACACTGGTATATACAGTAGCATTAAATCATAGGGTATATACCTTGTCAATACAAAATAAAAGATCTCCTCAATTTCCTATGAGGTTAACAGAGGAATTTCGTCTCCAGCTTGAAGCAGAAATGAAGAAAGATGGTGATACATCTTTAGCAACATGGATAAAACGAATTTTGCGCAAAGAGCTGCTGGCACGTGGTATTGAACCGAAAGGTTGAATCATTTTGAAATACCAAGAGGCACCTATTCTAAGTGCCTCCTATTTTGAATTGTTAATATATGTGCTTTAACCCACCGTAATCTGAACAGGTTTCCCTATACGGATTAACATATTAACCAATGCGTCAATGGTGAATTTATTTACTTTTTTATTCACAACGTCAGACACTCTTGGACGAGAAATGTGTAACATCTCTGCTACTTCAGCTTGTTTCATTTTTTCATCCACAATCCATAAAGTAATTTCTTCCATTAACCGTTCTTTAATTTGCAGTGTGTTTTCTATTTCTTGTAAAGAAGTTGTATGAAGTTGTTGAGCCTCTTGCTCAGTAAAACCTAATTCAGAAAATATATTACGTCCGGCTGGAGTTACCCTACGAATTTCAGTGTCAATTTTAGTGGTCATTTGATATTTCCCCGATGCTGGATAACTACGTTGTATCGCACTTTAGCGATATCCTTGTCCTGTTTATTCGTTTGTTAAGTTTTCTTCTAAAAACTATGTAATATGTAAAATAGCTTCATCAAATTTAACAATATACATAATACGATAAATACCTGTACTGTCTCTTAGCCGCATTTCTTTTACACCAGAACCGATGCCAAAAAAGGGTTTCCAGTCTTCAGGATCTATTCCATGCTGTATTCTATGAAACTGATAGCCTGCGTCTTTACGTGCGATCTGTAAGGAAAGGCTAACAAATCTTCACAAGAAGGGCCAATACAGACAATTTCTTTCTCTAGTACCGCTCCTGATTTTTATCATAGTTTCCTTCCTTATTTGGATGTATAAAATTTTATACCATTCCGTAAAAAATTGCAAATGCAGAATTGAAGGAGTTTGAAGCCTGACGAGGAGAAAATGTACGATAGGTATGTTCAGGCCGCTGACAAACTTGGCTATTTCAAACATTACATTGAGATGACTGGTAGCAAGTCGCGTCTCGATATCAAGTTGCCCAACGGTTCGTACTACAGATTCAGAGGAAAAATGGGTAAATTGGATAAACTACAGTCATATCTATAACGATTAGTTATGTAAAAACTTTTCAATAGATGAAACGCAATTACCGCTTCATTTATTGCGCGAATGAGGGAAATTTATCGTGCGCGGCATCAGAATATTATTGAAAGTAATGTCACCAGCAGCTTAATCTACCTGCCATCCAGTATACGTGACATGAATAATCCAGAAATTAATAAGTATCTTGCACAATATGTACGCGGTTCCAATGGCATCGACTATGTAGAACGGATTAAGATTTTAAAATTAATGTGGGATGCCATTGGCAGTGAATTCGGTGGCCGCCATGAGCTATACGAAATCAATTATGCTGGTAGTCAAGATGGAGTCCGCTTGCAATGTCTGCGCCATGCTTATAGCTCTGGCAATATGAAGAAAATGATGAACTTGGTGGAATCCTGTCTTTCTGACTATGACTTGAATGGTTGGACAAGACCACATTTACACAATAACCAAGATATTAATCTGTTAGATAAACTACTAAAGTAAATCGGTGGGGGGAGGTCTTTATGTCTGTAGAAAATGAACACTGCCTGTATTTCCAAAATGTAGTGAGACTCTCGCCTGTATCAAACACCCTCAACACCGGTTTAAAAAACTGCTGAGGGCTATTTAAATGAGAACTATTTTGACACACAACAATGTGTGTCAAAAACGTTTATGTCTGACAGTGTATATGTGAATATCTTTAGCATTATAAGAAAGTTGGCAATTATCGAAGCTACCCGACAATTACCCCCATTTCTTATTTCCAAATTTAAGGAAGCGCAATTACTTTCCCGTTGATTTCACTCGTTCAATGTTTGCGCCAAGTCCACGCAACTTATCTTCGATATGTTCATAACCCCGGTCAATATGATAAATACGGTCAACAACCGTTACGCCTTCGGCAATACAACCCGCCAAAACCAAACTTGCCGATGCGCGTAAATCCGTCGCCATGACCTGAGCACTAGATAATTTTTTAACACCATGACAAAGCACGGTATTACTTTCAATTTCCGCATGAGCCCCCATCCGAATTAATTCAGGGATATGCATAAAACGGTTTTCGAAAATAGTTTCGGTGATCATACCAGCACCTTCAGCAACCAAATTCAGTAAGCTGAACTGAGCCTGCATATCGGTCGGGAAACCGGGGTGAGGAGCTGTACGTAATGTCACAGCTTTAGGGCGCTTACCGTGCATATCGAGACTTATCCAATCTTTACCTATTTCAATATCCGCCCCCGCCTCACGCAATTTAGCCAATACCGCATCCAGCGTATCAGGCTGAGCATGACGGCAAACTACCTTGCCACCGGATATCGCAGCCGCAACAAGAAATGTTCCCGTTTCAATCCGATCAGGTAGTACACGGTATACACCACCACCAAGGCGTTCCACACCTTCAATGATGATATGGTCAGTGCCAGCGCCTGTGATTTTTGCACCCAAGGTATTGAGAAAATTAGCCGTATCTTCGATTTCAGGTTCACGTGCTGCGTTCTCAATAACGGTTGTCCCTTCAGCCAACGTTGCCGCGGTCATAATCGTAACTGTCGCTCCAACGCTGACTTTATCCATCACAATGCAAGCCCCTTTCAGACGCCCATTAACGGAAGCCTTGACGTAGCCCTCTTCCAGCACAATTTCAGCACCTAACTGTTCCAAGCCACTGATATGCAGATCAACCGGGCGGGCGCCAATCGCACACCCCCCCGGCAAAGAAACTTGCCCCTGACCAAAACGCGCTACCAAAGGACCTAACGCCCAAATAGATGCACGCATGGTTTTTACTAGCTCGTAAGGCGCGCAATATTGATTCACATCGCGAGCATCTACAAATACAGAACCATTGCGTTCAACTTTGGTCCCAAGGCGATTCAATAATTTGATAGTGGTATCAATATCTTTCAATTCTGGAACATTTTGCAACTCAACAGGCTCTTCAGCCAACAACGCGGCGAACAGGATTGGCAGTGCAGCATTTTTTGCCCCGGAAATAGTAACCTCACCCGATAGACGAGTGGGCCCTTTCACACGAAATTTATCCATCTGTGACTACTCTCTTTATATAATTTGCTGTTCGCAGCGAGGCAAACAACATTAAAAACCGTTGAGCTTGCGATCCCGTTTCCAATCATCCGGCGTGTAGGCTTTAATTGACAAGGCATGAATACGATTGTCAGCAATGTATTCCATTAAAGGCGCATAAACGGCTTGCTGCTGTTTTACCCGACTCATACCAGCAAACATCTCACCAACCACAATAACCTGGAAATGGCTGCCATCTCCGTTAACAATGACTTCATCCAGTGCTAATTTATCCATCAGCACTTGCTTAATCTCATTAGTATCCATAATTGCTCAATGTTCTGTAGTTAGAAATAAATAATAGACAGCCATCTATCCTAATAGAATCCTGCTTATTCTTAAACTGTGAAAACGCCCTTGTAACATCTCTGCTTACAAAGGCGCTGATTATACCCGTCATCTTTCAAGTTGCCTCTTTGTTGGCTGCACTCACTCACCCCAGTCACATAGTTATCTATGCTCCCGGGGATTCGTTCCCTTGCCGTCGCGATGCATCTTGAAATCCATAGGGTATGTACAGATAATTAATGAGATTATCGGTTAGCTATCAATGATCATTTCTTGCAGATCATAGAGCTTAATCAGGGTGTTAAGCCGTTCATCAATGCCAGAAAAGCGCAATTTATCCCCTCTCTTTTGCATATGATGTTTGAAACGGACTAAAAGAGCTAACCCGGTAGAATCCACATATTCAAGTTGTGACACATTGATGCTGTCAATATCAGCCAATAATTTCTCTTTTTGCTGCCAGAGAGGAAGCAAACTATTACGATCCAAAGTGCCCTTGAGAATCAATGTTTGCCCTATTTTTTCCCAGATCAGACTCTCAGCCATCTTATTTTTTCTCTTCCAGAGTAATTGGCTGACGGGCACTGATTTCAAGCTGCTTAGTTAAGCCATCAATACCTTGCTGACGCAAGATAGAGGCCCATTCACTCTGTTTAGTCGTAATCATACTGACGCCCTCTGCAATCATATCAAATGCCTGCCAGTAACCAGTTTTGCTGTTTTTGCGCCATTGGAAATCAAGACGGACAGGAGGACGGCCATTCGAATCGATAATAGTGACACGAATAGCAATAACATTGCTGTCCCCTAACGGCTTTTCAGGGTCAATCTGGTAAGTTTGATTATGATACATTGCCAAAGCCTGCCCATAGGCCTGCTCAAGATAAGATTCAAATGCAACAAAATAAGCCTTGCGCTGCTCTGGAGTCGTATCTTTATAGTATTTCCCCAGAACCAATGCCCCTGCGTATTTGATATGGACATAAGGCAGTAGCTCCTCTTTCACCACTTTACGCAGATAATCTGGGTTTTGACGAATTTGTGATTGGCTGTTTTTCAAACGAGTAAAAGTCTTTTCCGCCGCATCCTGCATCAGCTTATAAGGATTCGTTTGATCAACTGCGCTCGCTAATGGCGCGAAAACCAATAGCGCCACCATTAATAATCTCTTCAACATAATGGGTTCCTCTTAATGATATTCAGTTGCTGGCTAGGGTGTCGGCGTGTGCTCTGACCCACTTTGAACATTATCACCACTCTTATACAAGAACTGGCCGATGAGATCCTCAAGTACCATTGCTGATTTGGTATCCTGTACGCGATCACCCTCTTTCAGAATACGGGTGTCCATATCGGGATCTTCAAACCCTATATTCAAGGCAATATATTGTTCACCTAATAGGCCAGAAGTACGAATGGAAAGAGAACTGGTATCAGGGATATGGTCATATTGCTTCATAATATCCAGTGCCACTTGCGGCGTATAAGTTTTTTCATCAAGAGAGATACTTGCAACACGACCAATCACCACACCCCCAATTTTTACCGGTGAACGCACTTTCAGGCCACCAATATTGTCAAAAGTTGCGTACAAACGGTAAGTTGGCTGGTTGCCTACCGATTTAATGTCTGCCACTTTTAGGCATAAAAAGACGATTGCAGCCAGTGCAATCAAGACAAAAAATCCAACCCAAATTTCACTTTTCTTGCTTTGCATTGGCTTAGTTCCCAAACATGAGTGCTGTCAGCACAAAATCCAAACCTAAAACCGTTAACGACGCATGAACCACCGTTCTGGTCGTTGCTCGGCTGATCCCTTCTGAAGTCGGGATCGCATCATAACCATTGAATAGAGCAATCCAGGTCACAGTAATGGCGAAAACGACACTTTTAATAAAACAATTCAGCAAATCTTTCTGCCACTCGATAGCAGACTGCATGGAAGACCAGAAGAAGCCACTGTCAATCCCCTTCCAATCAACACCAACCATCGCACCGCCCCAAATACCTACCGCAACAAAAATCAAAGATAATAGCGGCATACTGATAAACCCGGCCCAGAAACGGGGCGCTATCACACGCCGTAATGGATCTACCGCCATCATCTCCAGGCTGGAAATTTGCTCCGTGGCTTTCATCAAACCGATTTCTGCGGTCAGGGCTGATCCTGCTCGACCAGCAAACAACAGTGCCGTGACCACCGGCCCCAATTCACGTAACAGAGATATCGCCACCATCATACCAAGACTGGCTTCTGCGCTGTATGTTGTCAGTACCAGATACCCCTGTAGGCCAAGCACCATGCCAATAAACAGCCCTGAAACGATAATAATCAATAATGACCGAACACCCACGCTGTAAAGCTGCTGTCGGAGTAACGGCCATTGTCTGGCGGGTTCTGGCTTGCCAATTATCGCGCGGAAAAGCATAAAACCTGCACGGCCAAAAGAGGCAAACACCTCAATGGCCCGTCGGCCAAGTGCCGCCAGCGCCTGTGTTAACATTAACATCCCATTATCCTAATAACTCAGTTTTATAATCCCCTGCCGGGAAACGGAAAGGTACTGGCCCATCAGCAATACCATCCAGAAATTGCCGTACTCGCCTATCAGAATTAGAATGCAACTGTTGAGCTGTACCCTCAGCAATAATCTGTTGTTCAGCGATAATATAAGCGTAATCTGCAATGCTCAGAACTTCCGGTACATCGTGGGAAACAACCACACAGGTAACGCCAAGTGCCTTATTCAGCTCATCAATCAACTTCACCAAAACCCCCATCGTAATCGGGTCCTGACCAACAAAAGGCTCATCAAACATAATCAGATCAGGATCAAGTGCAATAGCACGAGCCAGAGCCGCACGCCTTGCCATACCACCGGAAAGTTCGGAAGGCATCAAATTCGCGGCACCACGTAACCCTACCGCCTCTAATTTCATCATTACCGTGGTCTGTATAATTTCTTCAGGCAGATTCGTATGTTCACGCAGCGGAAAAGCAACGTTCTCAAAGACATTGAGATCAGTGAATAATGCCCCAGATTGAAACAGCATACTCATCTTCTTGCGAGCAGCATACAAGTGAGAACGGGATAAAGCAGGAATATTGTCACCATCAAACCAGATCTCTCCGCGTTCAGGACGTAACTGACCACCAATTAATCGTAATAGTGTCGTTTTCCCTATCCCAGAAGGCCCCATAATTGCAGTGACTTTTCCTCTAGGCACAACTAGATTAATATCAGCAAAAATCAAACGGTTACCACGGGTAAAATACATACCACGGATCTCGATGAGATTTGCTGTCTGTCGATTCATTATTGATAGCCCTTAACGGTTAATAAATTGGCTTTAATATTTGGTTCATATATTAATCATATATACTACAAAAAAACGGGAAAATTTTCGCCATTAATGTGATGACAAATTTTACTTTTCTATCCACCGCCGTCAGAATATACCCCATCTAACTGGGCAGACAATTTTTGTTTAGAAAATCAACCAGCGTTAACATTAATTCGGAATATACCTTACAAGGGACGCTTCATGCTTCTGACCTTTTTACTTCTAATTGCCGGGTTGATTTTACTGGTATATGGTTCCGATAGATTAGTATATGGTGCTGCAATTTTTGCCCGTACTCTGGGACTGCCTCCATTTATTATTGGTATTACCATTGTTGGCATTGGAACTTCTCTACCAGAATTAATGGTTTCAGTTACTACAATGCTAGATAGTCAACCTGATATGGCCGTGGGTAATGTTATTGGCTCCAACATTACTAATCTGCTACTAATACCCGGTGCTGCTGCATTTATTCGCCCAATGGAAGTAAAATCAGATATCCTGCGGCAGGAACTGCTATTGATGCTACTGCTCACCGTCTTCTGTGGTTATTTAATGAGTGATCACTATCTCAGCCGGATGGATGGGTTGGTATTACTCGCTTCCGCCATAGTGTATATCTTACTGATGATAAAAATGGTTGCTCTACCGCGCCGTGCCGAAGCGGATATTTATACGCAAGAACAGGCTGCGGAATTACCGGTCGAAGGCAATAAACACATTGCCCTACTTTGGATTCTATTAGGGTTACTTATTTTACCTATGGCAACTCGTATGGTTATTGATAATGCAACTGTTATTGCCCGCATTTATGGCATCAGTGAATTAGTTATCGGGCTTACCGTGCTTGCGGTCGGTACCAGCCTGCCAGAATTAGCAACCTCTATTGCCGCAGCATTCAAAGGCGAAGATGACATTGCATTCGGGAATATTATAGGTTCGAATATATTCAATATATCAATTGTTTTGGGCCTTCCCGCATTACTCTCACCTGCCGCCATTTCACCTGAATCTTTCCATCGTGACTTTTGGGTAATGATGGTAGCCAGCATAATATTTACTGCATTTTGTCTGGGTCGTAAACACCGATTAAACCGATTTAAAGGTGTCCTGTTATTAAGCTGCTTTATCGCTTATTTTATCGTACTGTTTATTTCCAATTACAGCATTGAATAAACACGAATGAGTAGGAAAAAGAAATGCCTAAGATTGATTTTCAGCAAGCGGGTAAAAAAGTATTACACATAGAACGGGATGGATTAACAGAACTTGAACAACATATAAACGGAGATTTTGACCGTATCTGTGAACTGATGTTCAACTGCGAAGGTAAAGTGATTGTCATGGGGATGGGTAAATCCGGCCATATCGGGTGTAAAATTGCTGCCACTTTCGCCAGCACCGGTACACCATCCTTTTTCGTTCATCCGGGAGAAGCCAGCCACGGCGATCTCGGCATGATCACACCTAAAGACATTGTTTTAGCCATCTCAAATTCGGGTGAATCCAGTGAAATTTTGTCGCTGATTCCCGCATTAAAACGCCAAAAAATCCCGCTTATCTGCATGACTAACAATTACAACAGTAATATGGGAAAAGCCGCCGATATCCACCTGTGTATCAAAGTCCCACAGGAAGCTTGTCCGCTAGGTTTGGCTCCTACAACCAGTACCACTGCAACACTGGTTATGGGTGATGCTTTAGCGGTTGCATTGCTCCAGGCGCGCGGCTTTACTGCTGAAGATTTCGCACTATCACATCCAGGCGGCACTCTTGGACGCAAACTTCTGCTACTGGTGAGTGATTTGATGAATATAGGCGATGATATTCCAAAGGTTAATCGTCACGCCACCTTACGCGAAGCGCTGCTCGAAATCACCCGACAAAAACTGGGTATGACCGTCATTTGCGATGAAAATATGTATATTGATGGTATTTTTACTGATGGTGACTTACGGCGAGTGTTTGATATGGGCGTCGATTTGTACAATGTCAAAATTTCAGATGTTATGACAACAGGTGGCATCCGCATCAAACCGAATGCCCTTGCAGTTGATGCATTGAACTTAATGCAGTCACACCATATCACGTCTTTATTGGTTGCAGAGGACAATAAATTGCTTGGTGTATTACATATGCATGACCTGCTACAAGCTGGTGTGGTGTAACCGGAGAAAACGCCTTAATGAGCCAATTAGTTTATTTGGACACCTGTTATGGTCCAGTTAATAAAGACGTTATTGAAAAAGCCCGTAAAATCCGCTTACTGATTTGCGATGTTGACGGTGTTATGTCCGATGGCCGGATCTATATGGGCAATAACGGTGAAGAATTAAAAACATTTAATGTTAGAGATGGTTACGGAATTCGCTGCTTAATTACTTCAGGAATCGAAGTCGCTATTATTACCGGCCGTAAAGCAAAATTGCTGGAAGATCGAGCAAACACCTTGGGTATTACACATCTTTACCAAGGACAAAGTGATAAGGTTTTGGCGTACAAAGAATTGTTAGATAAACTGGGATTAAAACCAGAACAGGTTGCTTATATTGGTGATGATCTGATTGACTGGCCTGTCATGGAACAAGTGGGGTTATCTGTCGCTGTGGCGGATGCACATCCATTACTCTTACCAAAAGCGCATTATGTCACCCAAATTGCAGGGGGACACGGTGCGGTAAGGGAACTTTGTGATTTGGTGCTTTTTGCTCAGAATAAGCTGGAAGAGGCCAAAGGATTATCAATATAGTAGGTTGAAGTGAAACGAGAATGGATAGAATCAAATCCTGGTTGGTGATAACTCTGGTATTAATCATCCTGGCGTTAATTGGCTGGAACTTGTCTGATTCAGATGAGATTAAATCATCTTCTGCCACAGATAACAGTCAGCCAACCTATCAAAGTCAGGAAGCTATAACTTTTGTTTATGACCCTACGGGGAAACTGACGTATAAACTGGTCGCTGATGACGTCCAGAACTATGCAGAGTCAAAACTTACCTGGTTTACCAAACCGGTATTAATTACTTATGACTCAAATGCCATTGCTACATGGACAGTTCGTGCTAACAAAGCCAAACTAACTAATGACAAAATGCTCTATCTTTACGGAGACGTACAGGTTGACAGTCTGACTAATACGTCACAATTACAACGTATTACTACAGAGAACGCTATCATCAACCTGGTCACTCAGGATGTTTCATCTGACGATCAGGTCACACTGATTGGTGTCGGGCTAAAATCCGTCGGTATGAAAATGCGTGGCAACCTGCGAAACAAAACCGCTGAACTGATTGAAAAGGTTAACACCTACTATGAAATCCAACATGAAAAACAGAATCCGTAATGCTTTTATTGCCAGTGCTATCTTTGTAGTCAGTCTTCCCGCTATGGCACTGAAAGATGACACACAGAAACCCATTTCTATCGATTCTGTTAAACAAGCCCTTGACATGACAAGAAACACTTCCACATTTACAGAAGATGTGATCATCAAACAGGGTTCTATCGATATCCGCGCTGACAAAGTTGTTGTGACTCGCCCAGATGGCGATTCTAAGAAAATGGTTATTGAAGCATTTGGCAATCCGGTAACCTTCTATCAACTACAGGACAATGGCAAACCAATCAAGGGCCGCGGTTCCAAAATGCGTTACGAAATGGATAAAGAGCTGGTTACACTCACTGGCAATGCCTATTTGGAACAGTTAGACAGCAATATAAAAGGCGACCGTATCACCTATCTAGTCCCAACTCAGCAAATGGAAGCGTTTAGTGACAAAGGTAAACGAGTGACAACCGTCCTACTACCTTCTCAATTACAAGAAGAAGGCCCTGGGGTTAACAACAAGAGTAAATAACGATATATGGCAATACTAAACGCAGAAAACCTGGCAAAAGCTTACAAAGGCCGTAAGGTCGTTGAAAATGTCAGCCTAAACGTGAACTCCGGCGAAATTGTCGGCCTGCTTGGTCCGAACGGTGCAGGGAAAACGACGACTTTCTATATGGTCGTCGGTATCGTTTCACGGGATACCGGGACAATTACCATTGATAATGAAGATATTAGCCTACTGCCACTTCACGAACGGGCACGACGTGGTATCGGTTATTTGCCTCAGGAAGCTTCTATTTTCCGCCGTCTAAGCGTATTCGACAACCTGATGGCTGTATTGGAGATCCGCCAGGATTTGACTCAAGAACAGCGGAAAGAACGTGCCGAAGAGCTGATGGAAGAGTTTCATATCAGCCACCTACGTGACAATCTTGGTCAATCACTTTCCGGAGGTGAACGTCGCCGCGTAGAGATTGCCAGAGCGCTGGCAGCTAATCCTAAATTTATTTTGCTGGATGAGCCTTTCGCCGGCGTAGATCCTATCTCAGTCATCGATATCAAGAAGATTATTCAGCATTTGAGAGATTATGGACTCGGGGTCCTTATCACAGACCACAATGTCCGTGAAACATTGGATGTATGCGAACGTGCTTATATTGTCAGCCAAGGGCATCTGATTGCTCACGGCACACCTAATGATATTCTTAATAATGAACAGGTGAAGCGCGTTTATTTAGGCGAAGGTTTCCGGCTCTAATTCGGCCAGGAGAATTGATTTAACGCTATGAAGCAAAGTTTGCAACTCAGGCTTAGCCAGCAACTGGCTATGACACCACAGCTCCAACAAGCTATTCGTTTGTTGCAACTTTCTACGCTTGAACTCCAACAGGAAATACAACAAGCGTTAGAAATGAACCCTTTGCTTGAACAGGATGAAGATCATCAGGAAATTAGCAATCAGGAACTTCCCGATAACGAAACGGAAGCTATGGATACGCTTGATGCCTTGCAACAAAAGGATATGCCAGACGAGTTACCCCTGGATGCCAGTTGGGATGAAATTTATACCGCTGGCACACCTTCCGGGACACGTAATGACTATAACGACGACGAACTGCCACTTTACCAAGGTGAAACCGTTCAAACCTTGCAAGACTATTTGATGTGGCAGGCAGAGCTCACCCCTTTCACCGAAACAGATGCGGCAATTGCGACATCAATCATTGATGCCGTAGATGATACTGGCTATCTCACTGTGCCATTAGAAGATATTCTTGTCAGCATTGGCGACGCTCAACTTACTCTGGCAGAAGTGGAAGCGGTGCTAAAACAAATACAACATTTCGATCCTATCGGTGTCGCCGCTCGTGATCTAAAAGATTGTCTACTAGTCCAGCTATCAATGTTTCCACCAGAAACACCTTATTTGGAAGAGGCGAGACTGATCGTTTGCGAACATCTGGAGCTATTAGGTCATCGGGATTTCCGCAATTTAACCCGCCTAAGTCGCTTGAAAGAAGATACTCTGAAAGAGGTCATAAATTTAATCCAGTCACTTGAACCGAAGCCTGGCCTGGCAATAAACACCGGCGAATCAGAATATGTCATCCCCGATATACTGGTTCGAAAAGAGAGTGAACACTGGCAAGTAGAATTGAATACAGATAGTATCCCCCGTTTACACATTAATCAGCATTATGCAGAGCTTGGGCAACATACGCGCAATGAAAGTGACAGTCAGTTTATCCGCAATAACCTACAAGAGGCCAAGTGGCTTATCAAAAGCCTGGAAAGCCGAAATGATACTCTGCTGAAAGTTGCGCGTTGTATTGTAGAGCAGCAACAGGAATTTTTTGAACATGGTGAAGAGTATATGAAACCTATGGTTTTGGCAGACATTGCTTTCCAGATTGATATGCATGAATCTACCATTTCCAGGGTAACCACCCAGAAATTCCTGCACAGCCCACGTGGTATTTTTGAATTGAAGTATTTTTTCTCCAGCCATGTCAATACAGAAAGTGGAGGCGAAGCCTCTTCAACTGCAATACGGGCTTTGGTGAAAAAACTGGTAGCAGCGGAGAACCCCGCCAAACCATTCAGTGACAGCAAACTGACGAGCATGCTAGCCGATCAAGGCATCATGGTTGCCCGACGGACTGTCGCAAAATATCGAGAGTCGTTATCCATTCCGCCATCAAACCAACGTAAGCGTCTGGTTTGAAATGAACAGAGAAGGAAGACAATATGCAACTCAAAATAACCGGCCACAATATTGAAATTACTGATGCATTACGCGACATTATCACTGCAAAATGCAGCAAACTGGATCAATATTTCGACAGGATCAACCTGACTCAGGTAATCCTCCGAGTGGAAAAGGTACAACAAATCGCCGAAGCTACTGTACACATTAACGGAGGTGAGTTGCACGCATCATCAGAACATGAAGATATGTATGCAGCAATTGATGGACTGGTCGATAAACTGGCGCGTCAATTAACCAAACATAAAGACAAACTGAGACATCATTAACAGTTAGTTAACAAAGAATGTAGTAACAACAGCAGAGTATTGCTGTAAAACAGTGCGCAAATACAGGATGCCACAGATAACCTATGGCATCCTGTATCAATAAGCACCTAAGTGAATAGGAAAATGAATAATCAAGCAGATTTACTACTAAGCTCTGTGCTTTCCCTCGCATGTACGCGCAATAATGTACATTGTTCGAGCAAAAAACGGGCTTTAGAGATTATCAGTGAGCTAGCATCTAAGCAGCTTAAGTTACCAGAAAATGTCGTATTCGAAGCAATATTAACCCGAGAAAAAGTAGGTACTACTGGAATTGGCAGTGGTATTGCTATCCCTCACGGTAAGTTAGATGAAGAAAGCTCAGATCAAGCGGTTAGCGTTTTCCTAAGTCTGGAACAACCTATTGCTTTCGATGCTATTGATAATCAACCAGTCGATTTGCTGTTTGCTTTACTGGTTCCAAACGATCAATGCCAAACACACCTACACACATTGTCATTGATTGCCAAACGTCTTGCAGATAAAAATCTCTGCCGTCGTTTGAGATCGGCACAAAGTGATGAAGAATTATACGCAATTATCACTGAATAACTGTTGCAATGCATGGATAGCAATAAATAAGAGTGGCTCATAATAACCACTAAGAAATTAAGGGGAGTCGCCTCATGGTGCTGATGATAGTCAGTGGCCGTTCCGGTTCAGGTAAATCCGTTGCCTTACGCGCACTGGAAGATATGGGTTTTTATTGTGTAGACAACTTGCCGGTAGTATTACTACCGGAATTAGCAAATACGCTAGCTGACCGCGATATTTCTGCTGCGGTTAGTATTGATGTAAGAAACATGCCGGAATCACCTGAAGTTTTCGAAGAAGCTCTGACTAAACTACCAGCGAGTTTCTCACCGCAATTACTATTCCTTGATGCTGAACGTAATACGTTGATCCGCCGTTATAGCGACACCCGCCGTCTGCATCCGCTATCAAGCAAAAATCTTTCTCTGGAAAGCGCGATTGATCAAGAAAGTGATCTGCTGGAACCCCTTCGTTCAAGAGCTGACCTGATTATCGACACCTCCGAAATGTCAGTCCATGAATTGGCTGAGATGCTAAGAACGCGTCTGCTAGGCAAACGGGAACGTGAGTTGACAATGGTCTTTGAGTCTTTCGGCTTTAAGCATGGCATTCCAATTGATGCCGACTATGTTTTTGACGTACGCTTCCTACCAAACCCACACTGGGACCCCAAATTACGGCCAATGACCGGTCTTGATCGTCCTGTAGCCGCTTTCCTCGACCGTCATACGGAAGTGCATAACTTCATCTATCAAACCCGCAGTTATCTTGAACTCTGGCTACCTATGCTTGAAACCAATAACCGCAGCTATCTGACCGTTGCTATTGGCTGTACCGGCGGTAAACACCGTTCTGTTTATGTGGCAGAACAGTTGGCCGATTATTTTCGTTCCAGAGGAAAAAACGTACAGTCGCGCCACCGTACTCTCGAAAAGCGAAAATAATGACTATCAAGCAAAGACTTGAAATCAAAAATCGGCTGGGAATGCACGCACGGCCAGCAATGAAGCTGTATGATCTAGTACAGCTCTTTGAATCTCATGTTATTTTACGCAATGATAGCCATGTTGAAGCCGAGGCCAGCAGTGTAATTGCTATGCTGATGCTGGATTCAGAAAAAGGCAGCTATATTGAAGTTGAAGCCAGTGGCCCAGATGAAGAGCAGGCTCTTGCAGCTATTATTGATCTATTTAATTCGGGATTTGACGAAGAATAACGTTGCTCACTCACCTATGGATTATCATGTCCTTCACTGTTTTCATTAGCAGCACAAAACAGTTCGTGATCATGATCTCTTTATTTTCCAGTAAGAACAGCCTACTATCAGGTTAATCATTTTAAATAACACCCCCCTCCTCATGGTGCGGGGTGTTATTTTGTATTGGAATCCATTTGGAGTGTGGTATGACTAAACCAGCAATTATCATCAACGAATTAGACGCAGAACGTTTAGATTCCCTGTTGGAACAGCCAGCGTTTGCAGATACTAGTATCGCTGACGCTTTGAATGAGGAGCTGGATCGTGCAGAGATTGTACCGCCAGCAGAAATTCCATCCGATGTTGTGACTATGAATAGCCGGGTTCGTTTTCTTGATCTGACAAGCAGTGAAGAGCGAGTGCGCACTCTGGTTTACCCTGCGTCACTGCAAGACAGTTCAGACCAGCTTTCTGTTATGGCTCCTTTGGGAGCTGCATTATTGGGCCTTCGTATCGGCGACGAAATCAGTTGGAAATTGCCAAACGGCGAAGAAACCCGCGTCAAAGTATTAGAATTACTTTATCAACCAGAAGCTGCCGGTGAGCTCCACCGTTAATTCAGCCAGCCCATTTGATCCGGGCTGACTAAAGTAATCGGAAACGAGTATCTCTTATTGACCAGCGATACTCATTTCCGGCAGTAATACCGAACCACATTGGATATTACTGCGAGTTTCAATATCATTCCCAATAGTGACCATATTGGCCCACATCTCTTTCAGATTACCCGCAATAGTAATCTCGCTGACAGGATACTGAATCTCACCATTTTCTACCCAGAAACCGGCGGCACCACGGGAATAGTCACCGGTTATTGCACTAACACCCTGCCCCATCAGTTCAGTAACTACTAATCCTGTTCCCATCTGACGTAGTAAACCAGCAAAATCCTCACCTTGCCCTGCAATGCACCAGTTATGGATCCCACCAGCATGGCCTGTACTTGCCATTCCCAATTTACGAGCAGAATAATTTGTCAGAAGCCAGGTCTGTAATACGCCATCTTTAATGATATCCCTGTTACTGGTGCACACACCTTCGCTATCAAATGGAGAAGATGCCAGCCCTGCCAGCAAATGTGGACGCTCTTCAATCGTCAGCCATGATGGCAGGATTTGTTTACCCAGATGATCAAGCAGGAAAGAAGATTTACGGTAAATACTGCTACCACTAATAGCACCCACCAAATGTCCGAAAAGGCCCGTTGCAACCTCCGCAGCAAACAGCACAGGTGCCCTCATGGTCGGTAATTTACGCGGAGATAAACGGGATAACACACGGCGAGCACACTCATGCCCAACCCACTCCGGCGATTTTAAATCTTCAATACGACGATGAATGGTATACGCATAGTCCCGCTCCATATCGCCATCAAGTTCAGCAATCACACAACTCGACATAGAATGACGGCTGGAGCAATAACTTTGCAACATACCGTGGCTGTTACCAAACACCCTGATACCATAATGGCTGTTAAAACTGCCACCTTCAGTATTGGTAATACGCTTATCTGCCTGTAATGCAGCTTGTTCCGCACGAGCAGCCAGTTCAATTGCTTTATCAGCATCCAACTCTGTTGGATGGAATAAGTCAAGATCTGGCGCTTCAAACGCCAATAGCGCTTTATCTGCCGGGCCAGCACACGGGTCCTGAGAGGTATAACGAGCGATATCAATCGCAGCCTGAACAGTACGGGCAATGGCATCCGGGCTTAAATCTGTTGATGATGCGCTACCTTTACGTTGCTGATGGTATACGGTAATCCCCAAAGCACCATCACTATTGAATTCTACATTTTCTATTTCACCAAAGCGGGTACTGACACTAATACCCGTTGTTTTATTAACCGCAACCTCCGCAGCATCACAACCCGCTTTTGCCAGCTCTAGTGCCTGTGAAACTGCATTTTCCAGTTGTTTGCGTTGTTCCGCAATTTGATCCGTGATTTTCATTAATTACCCGTAATTTGATGAATAAAGGGAAAATCTATCGGGAAAACAGAACCGTTTTACCCACACAGTCAATGTTGAGTGGTAATCCGACGTTTTTCCCAGTTACAATACACAATATTAGGATGTTAACACCCGCCGGGCTACAGGTCATGCTCCAAAAATCAACCTGCCAGTTCCGACCTTTTTAAAAGGAAAACCACTATGGCAAAGCAGCCTGAAGATTGGCTCAATGATTATCCTGCCGAAGAGGAAGAGGAAGAGATAATTTGGGTCAGTAAAAGTGAAATTAAACGTGATGCCGAAGCATTGAAAAAGCTGGGTACAGAATTGGTTGAGCTCAGCAAAAGTGCGCTTGAACGCGTTCCGTTAGATGAGGATCTGCTGGCCGCCATTGAACTTGCACAGAAGATAAAAAGAGAGGGGCGCCGTCGCCAATTACAATTTATTGGTAAATTGCTGCGTACCCGGGATGTCGAGCCAATTACCACCGCGCTCGATAAACTGAAAAATCGTCATAATCAGCAAATCACTCTGCTCCATAAACTGGAAGAATTACGTGATAAATTGATTGATGGCAATGACGATGTTATTGATGAAGTGGTGGCGTTATTCCCACAAACCGATCGCCAGCAATTGCGTACCTTGATCCGCAACGCCAAAAAAGAAAAGGCGGCAAATAAGCCACCTAAATCTTATCGTCAGATTTTCCAGTATCTTAGAGATATGGCTGAATCCGCTTAACAACCTAAAACCCGTAAGGTTCTAATTTCTGTTAGGGGAAAATATTAAAACTAAGTTCCCCTTCCAGTTCTTCTTCTACTTCTTCAAACAAGAGTATTAACCAGCCAAAAATCAGGCTGTTCCTCCAACGGTCAAGTTGTCCAGTTTCAAAGTAGGCTGACCAACACCAACAGGTACGCTCTGGCCCTCTTTGCCACAAACCCCAACACCTTTATCCAGATCAAGATCGTTTCCTACCATAGAGATCTGCTGCATAGCCTCAATACCGGAACCGATAAGGGTTGCACCTTTCACTGGTTTGGTAATTTTACCGTTCTCAATCAAATAAGCTTCCGATGTCGAGAACACGAATTTACCGGAAGTGATATCCACTTGACCACCACCAAAATTTGGCGCATATAAGCCATTTTTCACACTACCGATGATCTCTTCCGGTGTGGAATGACCCGCCAGCAAATAGGTATTAGTCATACGAGGCATTGGCAAATGGGCATAAGATTCACGGCGACCATTGCCAGTCGGCGCAACACCCATCAGACGCGCATTCATTTTATCTTGCATGTAACCTTTCAGAATGCCATTTTCAATCAATACATTGTATTGTCCAGGAACGCCTTCATCATCAATTGCCAATGACCCCCGGCGACCTTTTATTGTGCCATCATCAACCACAGTACAGAGTTCAGACGCGACTTTTTCACCAATCTGACCAGAAAACACCGAAGTACCACGGCGGTTAAAATCACCTTCCAGCCCATGACCAACAGCTTCATGCAGCAACACTCCCGGCCAACCAGCCCCTAGAACAACCGGCATAGTACCAGCAGGTGCAGCAACAGCGGAAAGATTCACCAGTGCCATACGAACAGCTTCACGCGCAAATTGTTCTGCACGGATCTGACCACTAACCACTTCCAGAAAATATTCATAACCGTAACGGCCACCACCACCGCTAGTGCCGTGTTCACGTTTGCCGTTATCCTCCACCAGCACCGTGACAGATAAGCGAATGAGAGGACGAATATCAGCCGCCAAGGTCCCATCGGTTGCCGCGACCAACACCCGTTCATAGATCCCTGTCAGACTGGCATTGACTTCCTGTACTCTTGGATCTTCAGCACGAGCCACCTGATCCACACACTGCAATAACGCAATCTTTTCTTCACGGGAAAAACTTTGCAGCGGATCAATTGCTGCATAAAGCTGAGAATAGGTCACTTCGCCAAAAGTATGGGCTTTACCATTCCCTTTTTCATGGACGATGCTACGGGCAGCCTGTGCACTTTGTTGCAACGCATTCAACGTGATCTGGTCTGCATAAGCAAAACCCGTTTTTTCACCACTGATTGCCCTAACGCCAACCCCCTGATCAATATTATAGGAACCATCCTTAATAATCCGATCTTCCAGCACCCAAGATTCATGGTAACTGGACTGAAAATAGAGATCGGCATAATCGAGCCGACGTTCAGCCAGTTGACCGAGTACTGAAAACAGATCTTGATGGCTTAATTTATTTGCAGCCAGTAGGTGTTCACTGACAGAAGTTAAACTCATAATTGCTACTCTTTAATTTGCGGTATTTTTTCAATCAAGGAAGTCAACTGTGGTCGAAAGCGGTTATGTTTCACCACCTTCATCTGCTCACGCATAATCTTCAAGCTATCTGCCCTGATATTCAGTTGTAGTGCACTGACTGCATCGGGGTTTTTCTTAATCACTTTCCCCCAACCATCCACTGCCATTGAGTGACCCCACGTCTGACGGGTTCCATGTACACCAACCTGAGCTGGCGCTAACAAAATACACTGGTTTTCAATAGCGCGAGCCCGCAGCAGTGGCTCCCAATGTGCTTTTCCTGTTAAACGAGTAAATGCCGCAGGAACAGATATCAACTCAGCGCCTTGCTCACGTAATGCCTGAAACAACCCTGGGAAGCGCAGATCATAACATATGGTCATTCCGAGACGACCAACAGGTGTATCTACAACGGTAATATGTTCCCCACGCTGGAAAACAGATGATTCATTATATGATCCATGTTCATCATTAATATTGACATCAAACATATGGATTTTGTCGTAACGTGCGCAAATCTTACCCTGATCATCAAACAACAGGCTACTACTGGTGAGCCGTTCAGGATTTTCACGACTGATAAGCGGCATAGAACCGATTAATAACCAAACACCATAACGGCGTGCAATCTCACTGACAGCTTGCTGCAAAGGCCCATGACCCTGTTGTTCTGCATGCCTACGATAGCTATCAGCATTAGCAAACAACAATGCATTTTCCGGGGTCATGACAAACTTGATAGTATCCGGCAACTGCTTAATTTGTTGTTCAATTTGCGCCAAATTATGTTTGATATTCTCACCGCTACATAACTGCAAGAGTGCAACATTAACGTTTCTCATGTTCCTCTATTCTCCTTAAGCTGACGCAGAACTTCATCAATTTTCGGTTGTTCAAGATTACCAGTAATCCGGTAACGAATAACGGATATCTTATTCCATAACGGCCCCAAAACCTTGGTCGCTGCGAATAATGCAGCACCTGCCATCGGATTGATGACAAAAGCCGTTGCTACCCCCACAGTAGCAGAAATCTCCGGCGTGACGATGGCTTCTATATTGATCTGTTGGCGAACAAGATCGATCTCACCTTTCGTTATCACATCGGCAATCAACCCATCAACCCGTAAGTTTTCAGTCTTGAGTATCCCATTTTTTACTGAAACATCACCACGAATTGAATCAAATTCAAAATCCTGGCTAAAGGTATCGCTAAAATCGAGCTGTAATTTACGTAACAGAGCATCAAAACTGACTAATTTTAGTAACTGACCAGCACTTCCTCCCCCCAATTTTTCAATAGCACCTTTGCCTAAGTCACTTTCAAGATTGCCATTCATCGTCTGGAAATTGGGTTTCCATGGTATATCCCACCAATTAAAATCAAAACGGAAGGTAAACGGTGAATTTACAATCGGTACGACTATACCAAGGTAAGATGCCATCTCATCAAACTTTTCACCAGAAAATTGCCCCATGATACGAGTATTATTCCCTACAGCCCCTTCTTGCCAACGACCTGCCAAAGTTAGTTTGCTGACACTGTTTTCTACTATTCCATCTCTTAATACCAGCGAATTACCTTCTGGAATCAGGGAACCAGACACCTTCCCAAGCTTCAATCCCATAATCCAACATTCAGAACAGATGATGTCTAATGAAGGCCATTGGTTCAACGAATAACGCAGAGTTGTACCTGCCTGAGATTGCTTAAGTAAATCTGATTCAACTTGCTGAGAGCTATGTTGCAGAGGATTATAGTAAAGATGACTCAAATTCATTTGCCAAGAGCCACTATTACGGATATTGAGTTTACCGTTGATTTCCCGACTATTAGCAGTGATCTGCGTTCCCCAAAGCTGTTTTTCCACATCCAACGATAACTGATTCCAGCGTTGTCCCCCCGCATCCAGTGATGGAAGTGATATATGCAGATGCTGTGGCAACATTGACATCCCTGCCGATGAAGAACCTGAAGTCAGAGGCGCAATCAGCCCTAACCACTCTTCCCCTTCAATTGCCGGAAGATTCAACTCCAATAGGGATTTTTCAGGCAAATCAGGAATTTTATCGCTGCTTTGTAAAATTCCACGTGACAGTTGAGTGCTTTTCCCTGCCAGACGCCATTGAGTATTAAATGCATACTGTTTATCCAAAGTGCCTTTTACTTGCAACTGCTCCATATCACCATCAGCCAGAATATGAAGAGCACGCGGTTCATCCGCTTTCAGGGCAGATAAGTAACTATCCACTTGTGATAAATCAACGTCGATTTTCATATCATATTGAGGCTTGCCCTGAAACGGCAAACTGACACCGACCTTCCCTTCCCAATCAACAGAGCCAGAAAACGCTTTAGCAATCGCTGGTGAAAATTTAGATAATTTTGCCACAGCCCAACGCGCATTCAGACCAACATTGACTCGGTAGTTTTTGGGTAAACTTTTAGTAGAAAAATCAACCGTCACAGGCTGCCCAAGCCATTGGGCTGATAATTTGCTGCTTTGTAAATTACCATTATCAAAGCGAAACCGGCCACTCACATTTTTCATTTCGCTATCTAGGGGCTTAATCAACAAGTGATTATTTTTTAAAGTCACCTCACCACGGGCATCCACATTGCCACCATTGAGTGGAATATCCAAATGCAAATTACCAGCAATCTGACCACCAACCTGCAATATATCCAGCGTTTCACCAACAGAATTTGCTAACGGACTACGGGTAAAATATTCATGAATATCTTTGCCATCTCCCAGAAGATCAGCGTTGATTAACAATTTCTTACTACGATAATTAGAAATTACTGCTGAAACATTGCTAGCTTTCACTTTACCAAGTGCCGTTTGCGGAGCAAGCATCCATAAACTGTTATTCTGGAAATTAAGATCAATATTGAGATCTAGCAATGCCGGCCAATTTGGTTGGTACTGAAAAGTCGCGTGACGCAATGGAGCAAAAACTTGAAACTGGCCATTATTCTTTGCAAATGGGAAATCTTTTGGATTGCCTTGAAAAACAAAAGTCGCGTTTTCTATCTGCCCTTTAATAATTGAAGCTGTTAGATAGTCAGTCAGAGATGTCCCCATCAAAGATTCTGGAAAATATCTCCAGGCATCACCTGCATCATAAACCCGTATTCCCGCCAGAATATTCAGCGCAGGAGGCTGTTCTTTAGGCTGTTGATAACGAAAATCACCATTGACCCACAATGACTTCGCCTGCAAATCCAATCCTTGACTCCAAAGTTGTAAGCCTCGCTCATCTTGCCGCCAGAGTATTTCGCCATGACTTTGGGATATCTCAAACGGTGCCAGGAACATATCTCGATAATCAACGACACTATTCTTCAATACAAAACTCAGTTTGCCTTGCCGCAAGCTGCCATTGAGAAAACCAGAGAAATTATCAATAGAAGGCAATTCCTGCCAACGCTGCCAACTGACATTCTGCCATTGCATACTGATTCGGGAATCATCTGCCATTTTGGGTGTAATATCGAGGGCAAGATACTTTACCAATCCTTGTGGCTGACGATGCTGCCAATCCTTCACAAGATCAGGCGTCAAAAAAGAAAAAGTCGGTAAAATGCTACTTAGCCGTTCAAGTTGAATGTTTTTTGCCCGGATACGCCAATGATCATGACCATCAGTTCTCTTGGCTTCCGGCAGATAGAGCACTGATACTTTTCCTGACGGCCATTGTTGACCATCAGTGATCAAATTTGCCAGCTCAGGTACATCAAACAACCAACCACCATCTTGGCGACGCATTCGTAACACCAAATCACTGACAGAAAGGTTGTGGGATTTGTTAGCAACTTTCCAATTAGCTTTTCCCTGACGGAGTTGCAGTTGACCACCATCAATCCGACCATCTTTCAGCATAATCCAGCTAGACAAACTAAACTCAGCATCCTTCAGCCCAGTATTATCCTGCAACCAATGGCTTAACCACGGATGAACATCAACATTATCTGCCTGTAAATAAATAGTACCGTTATCCAATACGCCATTAGTGTCATGCAAATCAAATTTAACTTGTATATCCCCATGCTGATTATTGATCGAAGAGAGACTAATTTTCCCTTGAGCTCGGTGACGATTATCTTTATTTAGCCAGGTTAATTGTGGTAACAGAAGATCAGCGCGTTCACCAGAAGGAGTAAGGAAAGTAAAACGGCTATCTTGCAGATTAAAATGATCAAACTGCTCCAGAAACAGATCAGAAAATAGATCCGATTGGGAAAACATATTACCGCTTTGATCATTAAACAGCGGTTGATAGTAATCTACTTGTAACTGATAAAAAGTAAGATCGCGGAAATTCCAACGCATTCTTAGTAAAGATAACCAGATATCCAATGCAACCGTGATCTTTTTGGCTTTCACATCTGCATTTGCAGTTTTTACACTGATATCACGTAATTCAAAAACAGGCCCGAAAGATTCCCATTCTCCCGCAATATATCCAGCATCAATAGGTACACCAATAATTGATTCAATTTTAGCGAATAATTGTGGGCGGTAATCATTAATATGTGGCAGTAGAAAACGTAATCCACTAACAAGCAAAGCCACAATGATAATGACTATTGCGGCTGTCGCTAATAATACTCCCGGCAGTCGCCTCACACGCATCTCCTTGGTTACCAATGCTGTTATGTCAGCAAATCAGATGGTTACATCATAACTACGTCAAATTGTTCTTGACTGTAGAGCTGTTCTGTCTGAACTTTTACCTGTCTACCGACAAAAATCTCCACTTCCGCCAGTGCATGAGATTCCTCCCCTTTCAGCGCTTCGGCCACTGCGGGTGAGGCATAAATAAGGAAACGATCTGCATCAACTGCCCGGTGCACACGCACAATTTCACGCATAATCTCATAACAGACCGTTTCAACAGATTTTACCGTTCCCTTTCCCTTGCAAGTAGGGCAATCGTCGCAAAGTATATGCTCTATACTCTCACGAGTCCGTTTACGGGTCATTTCCACCAGCCCAAGTTGTGAAAAACCATTAATCGTGGTTTTAACACGATCTTTACTCAACGCCTGCTCAAGAGAAGCCAATACCCGTCGGCGATGCTCCTCACTATTCATATCGATAAAATCGATAATAATAATACCGCCTAGATTACGCAGCCTTAATTGTCTGGCAATAGCTTGCGTCGCCTCAATATTGGTATTAAAAATAGTTTCTTCCAAATTACGATGGCCGACAAATGCGCCGGTATTAATATCAATTGTGGTCATCGCTTCAGTTTGGTCAATAATCAAATAACCACCTGATTTTAATTCAACTTTGCGATCGAGTGCTCGCTGAATTTCATTTTCTACATCAAACAGATCGAAAATAGGCTGACTACCGTTATAAAGCTCCAATCTGGCTGTCATTTTAGGAATATATTCGCGAATAAATTCCTGTAACTGAGTGAACGTCAAACGAGAATCTACACGAATACGATCAAGGGCCGCGCCGGCGAAATCACGCAAAATACGGTGGGCCAGAGCCAATTCGCCATAAAGTTTATTTTTAGTGACATTGCGCTTTTTACGCTCCATCACCTTACTCCACAATCGTTTCAAGAAAGCCGCATCCTGAGCTAATTCTTCGTCACCAACACCCTCGGCAGCCGTCCGAATAATGAAACCACCATGTTCATCACAATAATCAGCAACAATATTTTTCAGGCGATTACGCTCTTCTTCACTTTCAATACGTTGTGAAACCCCGACATGAGATGCACCGGGCATAAATACAAGATAACGGGAAGGTAAGGTAATATCGGTAGTTAGCCGAGCGCCTTTGGTACCAAGGGGATCTTTCACTACCTGAACCATTAAATCTTGTCCCTGGCGAACCAACTCAGCAATATCTTTAACATGAAAGTTCTTTTGCTCCTCACCGGCAATACATTCCGTATGAGGCATAATATCTGAGGCATGAAGAAAGGCGGCTTTTTCCAGCCCAATATCAACAAAAGCAGCCTGCATTCCTGGTAATACCCGACTTACACGACCTTTATAAATATTGCCGACAATTCCCCTTTTGGCTTCCCTTTCAATATGGATTTCTTGCAAAATCCCACCATCAATGTAGGCAACGCGCGTTTCGGATGGTGTGATGTTGACTAATAACTCTGCTGTCATATGTTCCCCTTCCCATCAACTAACGCAAAAAACTTTGTGATTAATTCGTGCGTTTCCACCAATGGCAGACCAACAACCGAGTGATAACTGCCATTCAGCGTTTTAACAAAGCAACCTGCTTTTCCCTGAATACCATAAGCCCCCGCTTTGTCCATCGGCTCACCGGTTGCTACATAATCCAAAATTTCCTGCGTGGATAATTGGCGAAAGGTTACATCTGTAATGACTATATCACTTAAGGTACGCTGACTATCTGATAAAGCAATAGCTGTCATCACCTGATGACTCTGACCGGAAAGTGCACTGAGCATTGCAACAGCATGTTGCTCGCTACGTGGTTTTTCGAGAATCTTACCATTCAATACAACAACAGTATCCGCTCCCAACACCAGAAAATCCTCTGGTGCAATAGCAACTCCCGCTAGAGATTTATCTTTTGCTAATCGGCTGACATACTGACGCGGAGTTTCACCCTCTTGCCATTGCTCCTTTACCTGAGGAGAAAGAATTTCAAATTTAAAGTCCAATAATTCAACCAGCTCACGCCGCCTTGGTGAGCAGGAAGCCAGATAAAGGGTTTTCATGATGATCTCGTCCTTACTACTACCTATCTCATTAGGCTATTTCATTTGCCATTTTGAACCTAGAGCAGAGCTTAATCCTCACGTACATTATGTACGCTCCGGTTATACACACTACTCGTATCCTCAAGTTATTGGAAAGAATGGCCTGCATCAGTAACGCCTGCTGGAATAAGCTCTGTCAGGACATTAAAAACGGCGATCCGACCACTAATGTACATTAAACTGACGACGGATTTTTCGCATTAACAGGAACAACCACGGCCAAAGAATACCATTGACCAAACTGTTCCAGAATACTTCTGGATGAAAAGCAACATTTGATAACAAAAATTCTGCCCAAAAAACGCTGAGATCCATCAGTACCGATAAAGCAATGACAACCAAAGCCTGCTGCCAAAGTGCCATATTGCGAAATAATTGAAACTTAAATGACACCAAATAACTCACAAGGCTGTAAGCCAAAGCATTAACACCCAGTGTCGCTCCCTGAATCAAATCCACGATGATCCCCAATATAAAACCGGTACCAACACTGACTCTATGCGGTAACGCCATCACCCAATAAATCAACAATAGTGCCGACCAAGTTGGCCGATACATATAAATTTGCTCCGGCCACGGCATAATTTGCAGCACCATTGCAATCAAGAAAGATACCCAAATGATCCAACGCCCATGACTCCGGTATTGATTCATTAACGATTTCCCGAATTTATAAATTTAGCCGACGTTATTGTCGATTCAGCACCTTTTACTCTTTCTGTTGTCTTGGTTGATTCATCAGAAACAGACGATGGCGCAGGTGGTCCCATTTCATTTGCATGTGGCAATACCTGAGGCATCATTTGCATTAAACGTTCGTTGGCTACACGATAAACCTCTGATGGCGGCAATGGTTCGGATGGATTATTATCTGCCCCCCACAACAACAACAAATAACGCAAACGCTGTAATTCTGCCGTTGGCCGAGCATGAATCACAGTATAAGCCCGTTGATTATCGACTTTAACTGACGAAACCACCGCAACCGGATAACCTTCCGGGAAACGACCCCCTAACCCAGAAGTCACCAACACATCCCCAACCCGAATATCTGTGTTGCTCGGTAATAACTCAAACTGCAAATCATCAGTACAACCTGCACCAGCAATAATAGCCCTGATATCATTACGTAAGACTTGGATTGGTAAAGCATGAGTCGTATCACAAATCAGTAATACCCGGCTAGTAAACTGACTGACAGCAACAACCTGACCAACAATGCCTTTATCACTGATAACAGGTTGCCCTTCATAAACACCTTCTCTTGATCCCTTATCGATGACGACCTGATCACTATAAGGATTAGCCCTACCGGAGATCACCTGCGTCACCATCATGTGTTCATCCTGACGTAAAGGTGATCCCAATAGCTCACGCAAGCGGGAATTTTCCTGTTTAAGTTGGCCTAACAACAGCATATCGCTATTTTTCATCAATAATTCTTGGCGTAAAGCACGATTTTCCAATCGAAGTTGTTCACGGGAAGCAAGGGTTTCTGACACACCATCAAGCACTTGACGCGGGCCATTGGCGAGAAAATAAAATGGACTGACTACCGTATCCATATAATTACGGACTTTACTGAGAGCATCAAGGCGGCTGTCTGCCACAACCAAAGCAATGGCAACAATAACAGCAAAGAAAAGTCGTAATTGCAGGGAAGGCCCTCTGCTAAAAATTGGCTTCATAAGCTGCGCTATTCCAAACTGTACTGTTTCATAAACAATGGAATTCCCAGACAGCAATCGCAAGGAGGTCTGAGCTGCCCGTCATTCCCCCCTCACTTGCAAGTTAACACTCACTCCTCGCTGAAGAGTTCACCGCCATGCATGTCGATCATTTCAAGTGCTTTCCCGCCACCACGAGCAACACACGTCAATGGATCTTCCGCAACAATGACAGGAATACCGGTTTCCTCTATCAGTAAACGATCAAGATTGCGCAATAATGCACCACCCCCGGTCAAGATCATACCTCGTTCTGAAATATCGGAAGCCAATTCTGGAGGACACTGCTCAAGAGCGACCATGACAGCACTGACAATACCCGTTAAAGGCTCTTGCAGAGCTTCAAGAATTTCATTGGAGTTAAGCGTAAAGCCACGTGGCACACCTTCAGCCAAGTTACGACCACGAACTTCAATCTCCAGCATTTCATCACCAGGATAAGCAGAACCGATCGTGTGCTTAATACGCTCAGCCGTTGCTTCACCAATCAGTGAACCATAATTACGACGAACGTAATTGATAATAGCCTCATCAAAACGATCACCACCGATACGTACAGAAGATGAATAAACAACCCCGTTCAAAGAGATAACCGCCACTTCCGTAGTGCCACCACCAATATCCACAACCATTGAACCCGTGGCTTCAGAAACAGGTAAGCCTGCACCAATCGCCGCAGCCATAGGTTCTTCAATCAAAAATACTTCACGAGCGCCAGCACTGAGTGCAGATTCACGGATTGCCCGACGCTCAACCTGAGTTGCACCAACCGGTACACAAACCAAAACTCGCGGGCTTGGACGCATGAAACTGTTGCTATGAACTTGCTTAATAAAGTGTTGCAGCATCTTCTCTGTAACATAAAAATCGGCAATCACCCCATCTTTCATCGGACGAATTGCCGCAATATTACCCGGTGTTCGACCCAGCATTTGCTTTGCTTCCTGCCCAACGGCAGCAACACTTTTCGATGAACCAGCACGATCCTGACGGATTGCGACGACAGAAGGTTCATTCAATACAATACCCTGACCTTTGACATAAATAAGGGTATTGGCGGTACCCAAGTCAATAGACAAGTCGTTGGAAAACATGCCACGAAATTTTTTAAACATAGCGAAAGGATAATCCTGCAAGCTGGGGACGGAACGAAACCCGTCTACTCTACCAACCACATGAAGCAGCGACAAGGCACACAAGCACTTGCTTCAATAAAAAAGTGGCTACGTTATTCATATCAACAGAGCGATATTCTACGTTACTTCTCCCAAACGGAGCAGAAAAAAACTGCATAAAAATGGGTTAATTTTACCAATTGTTCCATAACTAAATGCAAGAACCACCTGATTTTACATAATTCAACATTATGGCACGGATACCGTAACCGGCTAAATCCGCTCCTGTTTTTTGACCAGTAACGATTCTTGTAAGTTCACATAAGACCCACACTTTTGCTCACTATTTCCAATAGTTAACTACAAGTACGTAGTCTATGTAGTGAACAAATTAATGATGTAATAAATTGCGACTAAAATACAATACTTTCTGCTAATAAATAATAAAAAACAGAATTTTCTGAAATAGATTGCGATAGGTAATAGTCTGAAATCCGATACCGACATCATAGAAAAAATGTGAACAGATTCTGTTTCACAATCCATCAACACTTTATTTTTTCTTATATTCCTTATGTAAATCACCCATTTTTATCTATTCTTATTTAATGACAAAATCAATTACAGAAAACGGAACGATCAATGAAAGCCTTGCTACTCAAACAACAACAGAATCAATTAACAGCATCCATTGAAGAAGTTGAGACTTCTCATCTTCCCAAGGGGGATGTTACCGTCGATATTCACTGGTCAACTCTGAACTATAAAGATGCATTGGCAATCACAGGTAAAGGGAAAATTATCCGCCAATTCCCAATGATACCGGGTATTGATTTCTCTGGAATCGTACACCACACAGAAGATCCGCGTTTTCATATCGGCCAGCATGTTTTATTAACCGGCTGGGGCGTAGGAGAAAATCATTGGGGTGGCTTGGCAGAACAAGCCAGAGTTTCAGGGGAATGGTTAACGCCTTTACCCATTGGTTTAGATAGCCGACAGGCAATGATCATTGGTACTGCTGGCTTTACCGCAATGCTGTGTGTTATCGCCTTGGAACAAGGTGGCGTCAAGCCAGAAAATGGTGATGTTATTGTGACAGGTGCCAGTGGTGGTGTAGGAAGTACGGCGATAGCACTACTCTCACAACTTGGCTATTCCGTTGTTGCCGTTAGCGGTAGACAAGAAAATCATAACTATTTGTTATCCCTAGGGGCAAAAAAGGTTTTGCCACGCCATGAATTTAGCCAACCGCCTCGCCCATTGGAAAAACAACTTTGGGCCGGAGCTATTGACACTGTAGGCGATAATGTACTGGCAACAATACTGGCCCAAACTCACTATAACGGTACCGTTGCAGCCTGCGGTCTTGCCAGCAATGCAAATCTGCCAACAACAGTGATGCCATTTATTTTACGCAACATACGCCTGCAAGGTGTAGAGTCGGTCACGGTTCCATCAGCCAAACGCCCCGCCGTGTGGCAACGTCTGCAAGAGCTACTACCTGCTGCTTTTTATCAACAAGCAACGACTGAAATCACACTAGACCAAGCGGTGGAATACGCTAATAAATTGATAGCTAACCAGGTTACAGGACGTACATTGGTAAGAGTTCGTTAAGAATTGTGATTAGCCTCTAAAGTACAGTGGTTTTATTCTTGACATTTTTTCTGATAAGACCAGTATTTAGCTGCTAAATGCTACGATATCATTATAATGTCGCGCTTTGTCGCCGAAATGAACTTGTGGCTGTTATAAAAAGATGACAAATCGTTAATATAGGATTATGTTGGGCAGTTGTTGACAAATTGCCGGAGATACCAGCACAATGGCAGACAAGTTTCACATTTTACTCCTTAATGGCCCTAACTTGAATATGTTAGGAACCCGGGAACCTGATATCTATGGCAACTTAACGCTTGATGATATCGTCAGCAAATTGTCTGAAGAAGCCCATCAATCAGGGGTCAAATTCAGTCACCTGCAATCCAACGCAGAATTTGAGCTGATAAATAGAATTCATTCTGCACAGGGTAATACTGATTTTATCTTGATTAACCCTGCTGCATTCACGCATACCAGCGTGGCACTGCGTGATGCATTGCTGACTGTAAAGATCCCATTTATTGAGATCCACCTCTCCAATGTTCACGCCCGCGAGCCATTTCGTCATCACTCATATCTTTCAGATCTTGCTGTTGGTGTAATCTGCGGTTTAGGGGTAGATGGCTATAGCTTTGCATTACAGGCAGCGGTAAACCGCTTGTCAAAACTCAACTAAATAAAACAGAAGAGTACGGAATCACACTCATGGATATTCGTAAGATAAAAAAACTGATCGAGCTGGTTGAAGAATCTGGCATTTCTGAACTGGAAATTTCTGAAGGGGAAGAGTCAGTGCGCATCAGCCGCGCATTAGCCCCCCAGAGTTTTCCGGCAGCTCAACAATATATTCCCGTCCAAGCGCAACAACCTGCGCTGGCTAGCGCTGTTGCGCCTTCTCAGGCTCTACCAGAAACGATCAGCGACAGATCGGCTGCAATCGACGGCCACGTTGTTCGTTCTCCAATGGTAGGTACTTTCTATCGTACGCCTAGCCCAGATGCGAAACCGTTTACCGAAATCGGCCAACGTGTCAATGTGGGCGATACCCTCTGCATCGTTGAAGCAATGAAAATGATGAATCAGATTGAAGCCGACAAAGCAGGTGTGGTTAAAGCGATTCTTGTGGAAAACGGTCAACCCGTTGAATTTGACGAGCCATTGGTCGTCATCGAATAACGAGGCGTTCCCATGCTTGATAAAATTGTAATTGCTAACCGTGGTGAAATTGCCCTGCGTATCCTGCGAGCTTGTAAAGAGTTAGGGATCAAAACCGTTGCGGTACATTCCTCTGCGGATCGTGATTTAAAACACGTACTGCTGGCAGATGAAACTATCTGTATCGGCCCGGCAGCTTCTGCAAAAAGCTATCTTAATATCCCTGCGATTATTTCTGCGGCAGAAATCGCTGGCGCAGTAGCCATTCACCCTGGCTACGGTTTTCTGTCTGAAAATGCAGATTTTGCTGAACAGGTTGAACGTTCTGGCTTTATTTTTATCGGTCCAAAAGCAGAAACGATCCGCCTGATGGGTGATAAGGTTTCTGCTATCAATGCGATGAAAAAAGCGGGCGTTCCTTGTGTACCTGGCTCTGATGGTCCATTGTCTGATGACACAGAGAAAAACAAAACCATCGCTAAACGCATCGGCTATCCTGTCATCATCAAAGCATCCGGCGGCGGCGGCGGTCGCGGTATGCGCGTCGTCCGCAGTGATAAAGATCTGGAACAATCAATCAATATGACCCGTGCGGAAGCAAAAGCTGCTTTCAATAACGATATGGTTTATATGGAAAAATTCCTTGAGAATCCACGTCATATTGAAATCCAGGTATTGGCCGACGGTCAAGGTCAAGCAATTTATCTGGCTGAACGTGATTGCTCTATGCAACGCCGTCACCAGAAAGTTGTCGAAGAAGCTCCTGCTCCGGGTATTACGCCAGAGATGCGCCGCAGTATTGGTGAACGTTGTGCTAACGCATGTATCGAAATTAGCTATCGTGGCGCCGGTACTTTCGAATTCCTGTATGAAAACGGCGAGTTCTACTTCATTGAGATGAACACCCGTATTCAGGTCGAACATCCCGTTACAGAAATGATTACCGGTGTTGACTTGATTAAAGAGCAGTTGCGGATTGCCGCAGGTATGCCACTTTCAATTAAGCAGAAAGATGTTGTTGTTCGTGGTCACGCCATTGAGTGTCGTATCAATGCCGAAGATCCGAACACATTCCTGCCAAGCCCAGGTAAAATTACCCGCTTCCACTCACCGGGTGGATTTGGAGTACGTTGGGAATCGCATATTTATGCTGGCTACACCGTTCCCCCTTACTATGATTCAATGATTGGTAAGCTGATTACTTACGGTGAAAATCGTGACAATGCCATTGCCCGTATGAAAAATGCATTGGCAGAATTGATCATTGATGGCATCAAAACAAATATTGAGCTTCAACAGACGATTATGAATGATGAAAACTTTCAGAATGGTGGCACGAATATCCACTATCTGGAGAAAAAACTGGGATTACAGGAAACTTAAAACTGGTTTAATGACATCAGCATGTTTTTAAGGAGCGTTCAAACGCTCCTTTTCATCTATTTTACATTCACACAGGCAAATATTGCTGAACAATTTCACGACCTATTTCAATTGAAGCAGTCGCTGCTGGTGAAGGCGCATTACAAACGTGTAGTGAGCGCATACCCGTCACGATATGAAAATCATCAACCAGCTTGCCATCGGCAGTCAGTGCTTGAGCACGCACACCTGCGGGGCCAGAAACAATATCCTCAGCATTAAGTTCAGGTATCAGACAACGAGCATTAGCGACAAACCGTTTTTTACATAATGAACGGCACATCTCCGCCACTCCTTCGCCAAAATAGGTACGTGCAATTTTCCAAAAACCACGGTAGCCCAATATTTCACTCAGATCTGCCAGATTAAAGATACAAGATGGTCACACCCACCCTGTGAGAGGTACGCTAGCAGGGTATTTTATTTTAGAGGGAACCATCATGCAAAACGTTACGCTTATTGGTATCGATCTCGGTAAACATTCCCTCCATGTCCACTGTCAGGACAGGCAGGGTAACGCCCTGCTGCGTAAGAAGTTTTCCCGCACTCAGCTTATGAATTTTCTCGGTTCCTGCAAGGCTGCAACCGTAGTGATGGAGTCCTGCGGTGGGGCGCACTTTATAAACGGGGGTGACCATAGATTTTATAGCCTTCACGCTTAAATGCCAGTACCGCGTTTGGACCAATATCACGTTTACCGTTATACATACGGGTAAAATGTACACCAAGAAAAGGAAAATCTGGATTAGGTACTGGATAGATCAAATGGTTGACCAGGTAATTTCTTTCACTATTCAACACATAATATTCACCACGGAAGGGAATAATCTTCATACCAATATCATAGCCAGACAAACGAGCAATACGATCGCTATGCAATCCGGCGCAATTAATCAACCATTTTGCCTGATAACTATTCTGTGGCGTAACAACTTCTACTCTGTCACTATTCTCTCTAATGGCAGTAACCATTTGACCATAAATCAAGGTAGCGCAACGCTGCTGGATAATTTCTGCCAGTTTATCAGCCACCTCTTTATAGTTCACAATACCAGCATCGGGAACAAGTAACGCCTCCAATCCGTTGACATGCGGCTCACGCTCATTGAGTTGCAAACGGTTTAGACGGCTAACTTCCAGACCATTTTGCAATCCACGCTGATAAAGATTTTCCAGTAATGGTAATTCTTTTGGTTGTGTAGCAACAATGACTTTGCCACAACGATCATGATACAAACCATGCTGGCGACAAAAAGAGAACATAGTTTTATTACCACGCGTCGCCAGGCGGGCCTTCAAGCTGCCAGGTTTATAATAAATGCCTGAATGTACTACATTGCTATTGTGACCACTTTGATGGCTGGCTGGCATGTTCTCTTTATCCAACATCAATATCTTGATGCCAGGCCGAACTTCCTGCAATGCATTAGCAACACCAAGCCCAACAATACCAATACCGACAATAATATAATCATACATACTTTATTTATTCCCTATTATTGATTCAGCTACCGTTCAGCCTATTTTTCTAGATTTTTTTCAATGAGTAAAACTACACCTATACTAATGTCACTATTGATAAAAATGTTTTTCCGATATTTTCGATTTTTCCCTCAATAGCAAATTATGATAACCAATATCAGATAAATTATTATCAGTAATAATTTAATTTCATTGTATTGCATATTGCTTTTCACAGTATTAGTCACCAATAAATAAACAACCTAAATTTGTCTATAACATTACCCATCATCTTATAGGAAAAATATGATAAAAACGCATTTCCTTATATGAGTTATGCTACAAGAATACGAGATAATCTATTCATGTAGAAAAGTTTTTAAGCAAAACTCAAATGACTTACTTCGTATCACATTTTTCCTGAATGAATTCGCATCTTGCCGTACAATCCTTTCCTTCCCATCTTATTTAATTACCGGAAGAACGAATGGACAGACGATTTGTTCAATCCCATAAAGAAGCACTTTGGGCCGTGTTCCTAACGCTTGCTTATCTTATTGGCTGGCTATTGACAGCCTATTTACCCAGTGATGCTCCCGGTGTCACCGGCTTACCTCGCTGGTTTGAAATGGCATGTTTGTTACTACCAGTTGTATTCATTATCCTCTGCTGGTTAATGGTGAAGTTTATTTTCAAAGAAGTCCCGCTGGAGGATGAGAATGCAAAGTGAAGTTATCTTACCTCTGCTTGGCTATCTTGCATTGGTATTTCTCCTGTCAGTTTACGCTTATCGACGCCACCAGAAAGGCACCTTCCTGACTGAGTATTTCCTTGGCAACCGTTCAATGGGCGGCTTTGTATTGGCAATGACCATTACTGCCACCTATATCAGTGCCAGCTCATTCATCGGCGGGCCAGGAGCAGCCTATAAATATGGTTTGGGATGGGTATTACTATCGCTGATTCAGTTGCCGGCAATATGGCTTTCCCTGAGTGTGTTAGGTAAAAAATTTGCCATTCTTGCCCGTCGCTATAATGCCGTCACCCTTAATGACATGTTGTATGCCCGTTATGGCAGTCGTTTTCTGGTTTGGTTTGCCAGCCTAAGTCTTTTAGTCGCTTTTATTGGCGCGATGACCGTTCAGTTTATTGGCGGCGCACGCCTGCTAGAAACTGCTGCGGGTATCCCTTATGGCACTGGATTAATGATTTTCGGTATCTCTATCGCTCTCTATACCGCATTTGGGGGGTTCAGAGCGAGTGTCCTCAATGATGCCCTACAAGGGCTGGTAATGTTGCTAGGCACTGTTCTACTGCTGGTGGCGATTATCTATAAGGCAGGAGGTCTGTCAGAGGCGGTCACCACATTACGAACAATTAATCCTGAGCTGGTTTCCCCACAAGGCGCAGATCATATCCTTAGCGGACCTTTCATGGCATCGTTCTGGATACTGGTCTGTTTTGGGGTAATTGGATTACCTCATACTGCCGTTCGTTGCATCTCCTACCGCGATAGCAAAGCTGTTCACCGTGGGATCATCATCGGAACCATCGTCATGACGATCCTCATGTTTGGTATGCACCTAGCAGGCGCAATTGGTCGAGCCATTATTCCTGATCTGACCATTCCCGATCAGGTGATCCCAACATTGATGATCACTGTATTGCCACCATTCGCTGCTGGAATTTTTCTAGCCGCGCCGATGGCCGCCATTATGTCCACAATTAATGCACAACTGCTGCAATCTTCTGCCACAATCGTCAAAGATCTCTACCTAAACCTGTTTCCACAACAAATCGTACAGGAAAAAAGACTGGCCCGAATTTCCAGTTTTTCTACCCTGATTCTTGGTTTGTTGCTACTTTTAGCCGCCTGGCGCCCACCCGAGATGATTATCTGGCTGAATCTATTGGCCTTCGGTGGCTTACAGGCCGTATTCCTCTGGCCATTAGTACTGGGTCTGTATTGGGAAAAAGCCAATGCCTATGGCGCTGTCAGTTCGATGATTACAGGGGCAATAAGCTACACTCTGCTCGCTAGTTTCAATATCCATCTATTGGGCTTCCATCCGATCGTGCCATCATTACTACTTAGCTTGTTGGCTTTTTGGATGGGTAATACCCTCGGTCAGCGATTACCGCAAAAAGTGATCAGATCTCATTAAGTGAGTTACTTTAACTCGTTTCCAATTAAGGAGAATTTTTTATGCCTTGGATACAACTTCGATTAAATACCACAGGACAGCTCGCTGAATCCCTTGGAGATACTCTGATAGAAAATGGCGCAGTCTCCGTCACCTTTCAAGACAGCCACGATAACCCTGTATTCGAACCTTTACCGGGCGAGACCCGTTTATGGGGAGATACTGATGTCATCGGACTGTATGATGCTGAAACCGATATGAAAGCTGTGATCAGCCAGCTCGAACAAGTTCCTGAGTTAGGTAAAGGATTTATTCATAAGATCGAGCAGTTGGAAGACAAAGATTGGGAACGTGAATGGATGGATAACTTCCACCCAATGCGTTTTGGCAATCGCTTATGGATCTGTCCAAGCTGGCGCGACGTCCCTGATCCAGATGCTGTCAACGTTATGCTAGACCCTGGACTGGCTTTTGGTACAGGTACTCACCCAACCACATCGTTATGCCTGCAATGGCTAGACAGCCTCAATCTGGAAGGTAAAACGGTTATCGATTTTGGTTGCGGTTCCGGCATACTCGCAATTGCTGCGCTAAAGCTCGGTGCAACACACGCTATTGGCATAGATATCGACCCACAAGCTATTCAGGCCAGCCGAGACAACGCAGAACGTAATGGCGTTCTGGAGCGTTTAACGCTATATTTGGCGAAAGATGCACCAACCGATCTTGAATCTGATGTAGTAATTGCTAATATTTTGGCAGGCCCTCTGCGTGAACTCGCCCCTGTGATTGGCGCATTACCAAAACCGGGTGGCCTGTTAGGTCTATCGGGCATTTTAACAAACCAAGCAGAAAGTGTTATTCAGGCCTATACTGATAAATTTGTAATCGATCCGGTTGCGGAACAGGAAGAATGGTGCCGGATATCTGGGGTAAAAATAACAACAAATTAAAATTATTTTATTTTGTTATAATTTCAAGTGCAAATTTTGATCGCTTATTGATGATAATCCGTGCTGTCAGCAAACTTGCTGGTAGAAAAATCCTAAGTGATAAACTTTACCAATAACATATAACACCATGTTATTTATGAATAATTATATTTACCACAGAAGAAAAGCTGGAAAAAAGTTGTGACAAATGACGATTTGCTCAAAGTTTGGCCTTTCATATTTTGCGAAAAATGCGTAATATACGCGCCCTTGCAGTCACAGTATGGCCACTCTTTCTTCGTCTATGCGTATCGGACAATACCAGCTGAAAAACTGTCTTATTGCGGCCCCAATGGCTGGCATAACTGACCGCCCGTTTCGGTCACTATGTTACAAAATGGGTGCAGGTATGACAGTATCGGAAATGCTTTCTTCCAACCCACAGGTCTGGAAGACAGACAAATCCCGGCTACGTATGGTTCACAGTGACGAACCGGGGATTCGTTCCGTGCAAATTGCTGGCAGTGATCCCAATGAAATGGCAGCAGCAGCGAAGATCAACGTCGCTAATGGTGCTCAGATCATTGATATCAACATGGGGTGTCCAGCCAAGAAAGTGAATCGTAAGCTAGCAGGCTCGGCTTTACTACGTTACCCTGAATTGGTGGAAAAAATTCTTTCTGCCGTTGTAAACGCAGTAGATGTTCCTGTTACGCTGAAAATCCGCACTGGATGGTCGCCAGAAGAACGAAACTGTGTAAAGATTGCCCAATTGGCCGAGCATTGTGGTATCCAAGCTCTGACGATCCACGGCAGGACTCGTGCCTGTTTGTTTAACGGAGAGGCAGAGTACGACAATATTCGGACAGCTAAGCAGACTGTTGCCATCCCGGTTATTGCCAATGGTGACATTACTGACCCGCTTAAGGCCAGAGCAGTGCTTGAATACACCGGGGCTGATGCCCTGATGATAGGCCGCGCTGCTCAGGGAAGACCCTGGATCTTCCGGGAAATCCAGCACTATCTGGCAACAGGAGAACTGCTGTCACCGATGCCGATTGGCGAAGTGCAGCGTTTAATGAACGAGCATATACAGGAATTGCACGACTTTTATGGTCCAGGCAAAGGAGCCCGTATAGCACGTAAGCATGTATCCTGGTATCTCCGGGAACATGCTCCTGATGACCAGTTCCGGCGCACATTCAACACCATAGAGGATGCCAGCGAACAGCTGGAGGTGTTGGGGGCATATTTCGAAAATTTTGCGTAATATAAAGAAAAGAGCTGACAGAACTATGTTCGAACAACGCGTAAATTCTGACGTACTAACCGTTGCTACTGTAAATTCACAAGATCAGGTAACCCAAAAACCTTTACGTGATTCAGTTAAACAAGCACTGAAGAACTATTTTGCTCAATTAAACGGTCAAGATGTTAATGATCTGTATGAGTTGGTATTGGCTGAAGTGGAACAGCCATTGTTGGACATGGTGATGCAATACACCCGTGGCAACCAAACGCGCGCTGCCCTGATGATGGGCATCAACCGTGGCACACTGCGTAAGAAATTGAAAAAATATGGCATGAACTAATTAATTAACCGTTAGTTCATTAAAAAAGGCGCTGTACCTCTTGGTAAAGTGCCTTTTTTGCCAAATTCACCGGTAGAGGATTGGTGCTACTGGAATAACAGCGTTGCAATGCTCTTTAGCCATTGCATGAAACTGTATTGATAAAATATAACTTAGAATCTAATGCTTTCGTCATTCATAACGCTTTCCTTTGTGCTTGGTAGAGATTTCCGCAAACCGCAAATCAATCTGCGTTTATATTTCAGAAAGATATTAGTGGGCCATTTTTAATGGAATTTTATAGTCAAATTTTCCTTTATTTACGTTATCTTGTATATATCTTCTTCATATTTTTATATAAATTTATCATTTCCTTGTAGGAATATTTTGTTGTAAATACGAAATTTCGGTATTTTTCAGACACGATCTTCATTTAGATTTCGCTATAAATACTTTGTCGCTGTAATTTTTAAATATTCCTACCCGATTGCTAATAATTTATAATTTTCCAGTGATAGCGCTTTCACCATCTTTTTCAAGAAAATGACCGATCGTTCCCTAAGAGAATATATGTCTGCTTATACCCGTTATCTTTCAAGTTGCCTCTTTGTTGGCTGCACTCGCTCACCCCGGTCACATAGTTTGCTATGCTCCCGGGGATTCTCTCCCTTGCCGTCGCGATGCATCTTGAAATCCATTGGATATATATGGAACATCGTTATTGAGGTAAGTAGTTACTGAGGTAAGTAGTTATTGAGATAATATACAAAAATTGCCAACATCAAAATAGCTATTCACCATATGAACATAGACGTCGGCAATTGCATCAAATAAAGAAGGTAATCAAATAAAAGCTAATAACATTCTACGTACATAAATATACCTTATTAAAAGCTATTATTTTTCATCATCATTTATCAACTGATAAGATACAGCAATATTTGCTGCCTGACCTGCTAATGGGCTGTAATCACTGGACAAATATATCCCTGAAATATAGTGACTTTCACCAACATAAAATTTCCTATATCGAGATGTTCCAGGATCGCCAAATAACAATGAACGACCATCACTCAAAGTAAATACCGCTCTATCAACAGCACCATTGCCCCATACTTCCAAACTGGTAATTCGACTACCATTCAAAGAAATAGATGCCGTCTCACCAGATATTGTACCTAATCGATGGCTACTACCATCATCAAATACAACTGTCAGCCCTCCCACTCTCGGAGCCCCTCCAATACGTACAATATGTCCCATCAAAGAATCTATCTTTCTTCTCTTCCCTCCATTAAGAGCTGGTTTGAGAGGTGGAGCCATATCTTTCTCTGGAGTCAATGCCTGAATTCTGGCTTTTGCTGTTTGACGGTCAAAGAAAGTAGAATAACTTAAAACATCAACATAGATTCTATTATTTACTGACTCGGTTTCACTCAATTTATCCCAAATACTGATATATTCAATCCCATGTAAACGACAGTGACCATGAACAGACATAACATTATTTGCAACAGTGTCGGCAGTCGAGTTATTAAGAGCATCATTAAGCTCTCTATCATAGATATCATTAATATAACTATTAGCCTGTTCTACCGTCTTTTTGATTAATCCTCGGACTTTTTCAATATCAATATCACTAAGCCCAATTTCAGCTCTTCTCTCTAGACCAGCAACCCAATAGGTTATCTGCATCATAACCGTAGTAGAAAACATGGGTAATATTTGATAGTTAACATCATCCGAAAAATTATTAAATTTTTTGTGATAACCATCTATATTTTCTGCCAGGTTATTAAAAGCACTCCTCGCTTCGTCAGAGCCTGGATGCTTATCAAGAAGATCAGCAACGGTTGCCATTCGCTCTTGTATATATGCAATATCACCCGCAAGGATACCTTTAATCGTCTTTAACGCAGACTCCTCTATCATCCTCTCAATTTGTTTGACAATCCCTTCCCATATATTTTCTTTCGATTGAGGCCAGAATAAACCGACTAAAAAAGATATCGCAGGACCAACCGAAGGTATAAAAGATATACCCCCTATGATTGCATTTTTTACAATATCAGTAACATCCCACTCTAATGCACTCGTTTTTACCGCATATTCATTAGCCACAATGGTTCTGAGGTCTAAAACATTTTCTGTATGCATAATGAAACCCTTAAATTAAAATAAGATGTTTAAACCAAATTTGCCGTAACATAAGCCACTCTATCCGTGTTATTATAGATAACAAATTTACTATAATAAAAAGAGCTGCTAGGCACGTTTAATACCTTATCTTCTCCTAATCCTACATCTATAGAACCAGCCTCAAACCATTCAGAGGTAAAACTATGAGACCAGTAAAATTTAGCCGTAACACTATTTGCCAGCCCTGTATTTACAACTCTCAGAGAGCTTCTGGATTCTGGAATTATTGGGGTGTCTACTCTAAATACCTCCACACTAGCATGAGGTGATATAGTCAGATCACTCAAAGGACCAACTGCATTTAAATCTTTATATACTGGAACAGGAGAATTAGAATAAAATTCTGCTTTCTGCTCATCTGAATCAACAACAATGGTTATTCTAGACATATTTATTTTCCTCATTAAAATTTAAATAAAACATACTCAACTTGCATATAAATATTTTCAAAAACAGTATTACCACTTAATTAAAGATACTCTTTAACTATCATAGAACTACTATTATCTTTGGAAATTAATTCCCCGATATATTACGTGGACTTTACATACCACAATAACTCACCAGAACATTAAGATATCCATATTATAAGTAAGCCATTAACGAGACATATCTAAAAAAATCACAATAATATAAAAACTATAGCAGAGATACAGTTCGTGTCAATGTCCTTCTTCAATGAAATCACTATTATTTAAGAGTTAATGAAATTATATGAGATATAAAAAATATATACAAAAATATTAAAATTCAAATTATTAACATTACGTTATCCACTTGAATTTAATAATATCAATATTGATTACTATAGCATTATAAAATTCTATTTTTATTTTCCAATTTCATCTTTATACAGTAACTATAAAATGATAATAAACAATCTATTATCTTAACCATATATTACTGTTACATCCGCATAAATAATCTTTTTATTATCAATTGATTATGTTTTTTACAAGATAACAGATGAGTATTTTTAAAATCACCCTCTTTCTGATGAAAAAAAATTAACTTCATAATAGAAAATAATTTTGACTGTAGATTTTAGCTATTCAAATATGCTGAATACAGTTAATTGACCTTCCATTACTCCACCAATAAATTATGTCGCTTAAAATATGACGAAAAAATACAGAAAAAATGAGGGCAGATTTCAAAGCATTTGAAACCACACTCGTTGCCCCAATTCCAGATAATACCAAACTTAAAGCATCATTAATGGCATCCTCACCTTGGGAAAAACAACCTTCCCAGTACTACGAGGATAATCAACCATCTGAATTCTCTTCCTGTGAAAAAGAATACGCCTCTATCCTCCCAAATACGCATTTCTCACTGCTTCATTAACCAATAATGCAGACCCGCTGTCTTCTAGTACGATCTTACCGTTTTCCAATACATATCCTCGGTCAGCCAATTTCAATGCCTGATTTGCATTCTGTTCAACTAAAAAGATTGTCATCCCCTCTTCCCTCAACTGCTGTATAGTATCGAAAATCTGAATGATAATTATCGGCGCCAGTCCCAATGAAGGCTCATCCAGCAACAATAATTGTGGCTGACTCATTAAAGCGCGGCCAATTGCCAACATTTGCTGTTCACCACCGGACATCGTTCCAGCCCGCTGGTTACGTCTTTCCTGTAAACGCGGAAATAAATCATAAACCCGCTCAATGCGCCGCTGATACTGAGTCTTATCAGCAAAAAAGCCGCCCATTGCCAAATTCTCTTCCACTGTCATACGAGCAAACACTCTGCGACCTTCAGGAACAATCGCGATGTCCTCACGCATAATACGAGATGTCGACCATTGGGTGATATCCTGACCACGAAAAATAATGGAACCTTCAGTTGCTCTGGGTTCACTACATAAGGTGCTGAGCAATGTTGTTTTTCCTGCGCCATTTGCACCAATCAGAGTGACAATTTCTCCCTGCTGAATATTCAGGCTAACCTGATGCAACACCTGAACTTCCCCATAGTGGGCGGATACCCGCTTAAATTCCAACATAATTAATACACCTCGCCCAGATATGCCCGGATAACATCCGGATTGTTACGAATCTCTTCTGGCCTCCCTTGCGCCAAAGACATTCCCTGATTAACAACATAGATACGATCTGAAATTCCCATCACCAATTTCATATCATGCTCAATCAGCAATACAGAAACTTGATGATGTTCCCTTAGTTCAGCAATTAAAGCATTAAGCTCTTCTGTCTCTTTCGGATTCAGACCCGCAGCAGGTTCATCCAGCATCAAAATTTCCGGACGAACCACCATGCAGCGAGCAATCTCCAAACGCCGTTGCTGACCGTATGCCAGATTACCTGCCTGTCTGTTTGCCAGTGGTAATAAACCAATCCGTTCTAACCAAGTTATGGCCCAATCTACGGCCTTAGATTCTGCCCGGCGGAATGCCGGCGTTTTAAAAAGGCCAGCAAAAAGGCCCCTTTTCAGATGCTGATGCTGCGCCACTAATAGATTCTCTATCACTGTCATCTCCCGGAATAACCGCACATGCTGGAATGTTCTGATAACACCCAGACAAGCAATAGCCTGCCCAGATAACCCTTCCAGATGTTTTTCCCGCAGCTTTATCGTACCGCTAGTCGGACAATAAAATCCTGTCAGACAATTAAAGATCGTGGTTTTCCCTGCTCCATTAGGGCCAATAAGAGAAACAATTTCACCCTGATTTAGCCTCAGGGCAACGTTATTAACCGCCAACAAACCACCGAAGCGCATGGTCAGATCGGAAACTTGCAATAATGGTGTTGCACTCATGCTTGCTTTCCTCCCTGTACCTGTCGTTCCAATTTGACATGACGGCGTTTTGTCGGTAGCAACCCTTGCGGGCGCCAAACCATCATCAATACCATCATTGCCCCTAGCAGCAACATACTGTAGGCATTCAGATCACGCATCATCTCACGGGAAACCACCAACAAAATGGCGGCTAGAATCACCGCAGTCTGTGAACCCATCCCTCCGAGTACCACAATCGCTAGCACAAAAGCAGATTCAGCAAAAGTGAAGGACTCTGGGCTGACGAAACCCTGCCGGGCAGCAAATAAAGTACCCGCAAAACCGGCAAATGCTGCACTGATAGTAAACGCAGCCAGTTTAATACGGGTTGGACTCAGACCAAGAGAGCGGCAAGCAATCTCATCTTCACGCAGCGCTTCCCATGCGCGACCTAATGGCATACGCAGTAGTCGATTAATAATAAATACTGTCAGTATTACCAACAGTAACGCCACCAGATAAAGGAAGATGACCCGATCACTGGGATCGTATTTCAAACCAAAGAAGTTGTGGAAAGTATCCCAACCTCCCTCTTTCACACTGCGGTTAAATTCCAGCCCGAAGAAAGTCGGTTTTGGGATCTGGCTGATACCATTCGGACCACCGGTTATTTCAGTATTATTCAACAGTAGAATGCGAACAATTTCACCAAAACCAAGCGTAACAATTGCCAGATAGTCACCTCGCAATCGCAATACCGGAAAGCCCAACAACAACCCCGATAAAGCAGCCGTTAACCCCGCCAGCGGCAAACTCTGCCAAAACCCTAATCCGTAATAGTGACTTAGCAAAGCGTAGGTATAAGCACCGATAGCATAAAAACCTGCATACCCAAGCACCAGCAACCCCGACAAACCAACCACGACATTCAAACCCAACCCTAGCATGACATAAATTAACGCCAATGTAGCAATATCAACACTACCACGGGAGACAATAAACGGCCAGATAATTGCAGCAATAATGACCAATATTGCCAGTAACTTTTGTCCTTTGGTTGAGCCATCGAAATCCGGCAACGACCAGCTTTTAATCGGTACTTTCTTCATTATCTGCTGAACAACCGGACGCAATAGCTGGAACAGAAAAACAACCGCACAGCCAATACCAATCCATAACCATCGCACTTCATCGGCACGATGGACGACCAACTTCGTACCCTCCAGCGACAACTGCATCCCCATCATAAAGGCAGACAACACAAATAAAGCGACTGAGGCGATAATAGCATTCACCCAATTAGCATGTTTCATACCTTTTCTACCTCTGGACGTCCTAAGATTCCAGTCGGCATAAACAACAGCACAACAATGAGCAGAGCAAAAGAAACGGCATCTTTATATTCTGTGCTCAAGTAAGCAGAAGTTAAGGCTTCAGAAATTCCCAAAATCAAGCCACCAATCATCGCCCCTGGAATACTACCAATTCCTCCCAATACTGCTGCGGTGAAAGCTTTCATGCCTGCCATAAAACCGATATACGGATTTATTACACCGTAGAACTGCCCCAACAAAACACCGGCTATTGCAGCCATGACTGCACCGATAACAAAGGTTAAGGAAATCATTCGGTTAGTATTGATCCCCAACAAACTGGCCATTTTCAGATCTTCCGCACAAGCACGGCAGGCACGTCCCATACGGGAGTAGCGAATGAATATTGTCAATATCAGCATGGTAAGAAATGTCACTACCCAGATGGTCAGTTGCATTGCGCTAATACTGGCAGAAAATCCATCACTTTCGCCTAATACCCACTGCCCGGTAATCAGGCTAGGCAATGCCAGATCGCGAGAACTTTGTGACAGACTGACATAGTTTTGCAAGAAAATAGACATCCCAATCGCCGAAATCAGCGCAATCAGACGTTTGGAATGACGAACTGGCCTGTAAGCCACTCGCTCAATACTCCAACCATAAGCAGCAGCAATGACAATTGATGTTAAAAAAGCAGCAGTAATCAGCAACCAGCCCAAATCAACGCCCATCATGATCAGAGCCGCAATCACAATAAAGGAGACATAGCTACCAATCATGTAAACTTCACCGTGAGCGAAGTTAATCATCCCGATAATGCCATAAACCATCGTATAACCAATGGCAATCAATGCATAAGTACTACCCAGAGTCACTCCATTTAACATCTGTTGTAAAAAATAGAGAAATTGCTCTGACATACGTTGTACCTCTGGAATAACAGCTCCTGACAAACAGAAGCTGACGACTGTTCTGATGACTTTACTTCACAGAAGTAGAAGAACCATCTGCATGCCATTCAAAAATACCGAATTCGAACCCTTTTAGATCGCCAACGGCATTCCAGCTTAGTGTCCCCATTACGGTATCTACTGGATTCGCTTTCAGGTCTTTCACCAAATCAATCGGTTCCATACTACCGGTACGGTTCATTGCCGCAGCCAGAGATTGCAGAGCAGCATAGGTTGTCCAGACGAACGGACCTGTCGGATCACCTTTCTTACCTTTGATCGCCTCAACAATAGCTTTGTTCACCGGCACCTGATCGTAACGCTTAGGGAGGGTGACTAACATTCCTTCAGAAGCAACTCCAGCGATATTGGATAGCGAGGAGTTACCTACACCTTCCGGCCCCATAAAACGAATATTCAGACCAGACTGTTTAGCTTGACGCAGAATTTGCCCCATTTCAGGGTAGTAGCCACCAAAATAGACAAAATCCACATTCTCTTTTTTCAGGCGGGCAACCAGAGCCGAAAAGTCTTTATCACCAGCAGTAACGCCTTCAAACAAGACAATATTGGCTCCCGCTTTTTTCAATTTATCGAGAACAGATCGAGCCAACCCTTCACCGTATTGCTGTTTATCATGAACAATAGCTATACGCTGAGGTTTAATCTTTTCAGCAATATATTTCGCTGCCGTTGGTCCCTGATCAGAATCCAACCCGGTAGTACGCATAATCATTTGGTAGCCACGAGTTGTCAGATCGGCATTGGTTGCCGCTGGTGTAATCATAATGACACCTTCATCTTCGTAGATGTCAGATGCCGGTTGAGTAGAGGAAGAGCATAAATGGCCGATAACATAGCGAATGTTGTCATTAATCACTTTATTCGCGACAGCAACAGCCTGTTTCGGGTCACACGCATCATCATATTCAACCCCCACCAGCTTATTACCATTAATACCACCATTAGCATTGATATCTGCAATCGCCTGACGTGCGCCAGTAAATTCCATATCACCATATTGCGCAACTGGACCAGACATTGCTCCTACAATCGCCACTTTGGTCTCTTGTGCCCACAGTGAGTGACTCATCATCATGACAATACAGCCTGCTAATAGTGTTTTACCTGTTATGATTTTCATTTTATTTATCCCCGTGTTGTTATTGGTCTAATTTATTGTGTTTACCTTTTATACCCGTTATCTTTCAAGTTGCCTCTTTGTTGGCTGCACTCACTCACCCCGGTCACATAGTTACCTATGCTCCCGGGGATTCGCTCCCTTGCCGTCGCGATGCATCTTAAAATCCATAGGGTATAGATCTCCGATTATCTAATGGGATAACCGTGATTTTTTGTGATCTCTGATTAGATAAAGTAATTTTTATGAATAAGATTTTATTTTTCATGCTATTAAAATAGCATTTCATGCTTAAAATCAAATTAACAAGGTAGATAAAAGCATTAATTACAGAATAAAATACCGCCAAAGTTGATTGGAATTTAGACAAAACATAGTGTGATATTCTGGTTAAATATTAGTAAAGCAATCTTTAACTCGAAATATCGATCATGTTAAAAACATTTTTCCAGCAACGTATAAAAGCGGTTACGCGACACTCTATCGATCTATGCAACTAAAATTGATATGGAAAAACCATGAAGTTAACTATTGAACAACTTACTGTTTTATCAGCACAAGATATAATTGATCTAAAGAAAATCTGGCCTCAACAGGCTCCAGAGCAATGGCAAAGTTGGTTAAAAAATGAAAATAAACTGTTCGCTGCTCGTTTTAATGATAGATTACTGGCCGCAGTAAAAGTGACTTTCAGTGATCAATCCGGCCTGCTTAAAGATTTATGTGTCCGTGAAATAACACGCCGCCGGGGAGTGGGTTTATATTTGATAAATGAAATAAAAGCTCAACATCCCACTGCTAACCAGTGGAAATTAAGCCTTGAAGGGTTCTCAGATGCTAACGAACCAGCATTAAAAGGTTTTATGAGTGCCTGTGGTTTTTACTACGATGCCAAGTCAAATTCTTATTTTAGCTGACCCATTTTCCAGACCGCAGCCACATTGCGGGCAGTCACCCTCAAATTCTCATGCCCGCAAGCAAGAGCGTCAGAAAGAGAACAAACGCCGGGCATAATTGAGAAAACGGCATCCAATCCGTGCTCATGAACGATGCTATAGTTCTGACTTATACTGCCAACCAATGCAATGGTTGAAATAGCATACTTTTTGGCGATACGAGCAACACCAATCGGCGTTTTACCGTAAATAGTCTGGCTGTCCATTCGTCCTTCACCAGTAATAACCAGATCAGCGCCTTGTACTGCCTTTTCCAATTCCAGCGTGGAGATAACAATATCAATTCCCGGTTGCAATTTAGCGTCCAACCAACCAAGTAAAGGAACGCCCATTCCCCCTGCTGCTCCTGCACCGGGTACGTCAATGACCTTAATGCCCGTCAGTAATTCAATTTTCTCACCATAATGGCGCAGGGCTGCATCCAACTTTTTCACCATCTCTGGTGTCGCCCCTTTCTGTGGCCCGAAAATAGCAGATGCACCAAACTCACCACATAACGGGTTAGTCACATCACAGGCGACGATAATTTCAGTCCGACTCAAACGAACGTCCAAACCGGAAAGATCAATTTTAGCAAGCCGATTTAACGCAGCCCCGCCAGCCTCCAACGTTTTACCATCAGAATCAAGCAAACAAGCCCCCAACGCCTGCATCATACCGGCACCGCCATCATTAGTCGCGCTACCACCAATGCCTAAAATTATCTTTCTGACACCTTGATCCAAAGCAGCCAACATCAACTCACCGGTACCATAAGTCGTGGTTATCAGCGGATTACGCTTTTCCATCGGCACCAAATGTAAGCCAGAAGCCGCCGCCATTTCAATAACAGCGGTTTCTCCATCACCTAGCACGCCGAAAAAACTATCCACCGGCTGATTTAACGGACCGGTGACCGACAGACATATAATCTTTCCACCAGTAGCTGCTACCATTGATTCAACTATACCTTCCCCCCCATCTGCCATCGGCAATTTAATGTATTCAGCTTGTGGATAGATTTCACGAAATCCCTGTTCTATCGCTTCAACGGCCTGTAAGGCGCTGAGACTTTCTTTAAATGAATCAGGTGCAATAACAATTTTCATAGGATTAGATGACAACAATGAAAAATAAAACAAAAAAGGCGATAAACCATTATCGCCTTTTTAATTATGAATATGTTAACGCAAAATCACCCTAATTTATGCCTCAATGGCTACACGCAATTTTTTCATGGCATTTTTTTCAAGCTGACGTACACGCTCCGCAGAAACACCATACTTATCCGCCAGTTCTTGCAGGGTAGATTTATTATCATCATCTAACCAGCGGCAACGGATAATATCCTGACTGCGCTCATCTAAGCTTTCTATCGCTACCGATAATTTATCAGCCGCATGGTTTTCCCAATTGTCCTCTTCAATGCCGTCTGCAAAATCAGATGCTTTATCCTGAAGATACAGCACTGGCGCAACCGGTTGACCTTCCTGACTATCATCATCGACAGACATATCAAACGCCATATCCTGCGCTGACATACGAGATTCCATCTCACGCACATCTTTACTGGTCACGCCAAGTTCTTTGGCGACCATTTCTACTTCGTCCTGATTGAACCACCCCAAGCGCTGTTTAGTTTTACGCAAATTAAAAAACAGCTTACGCTGTGCTTTAGTTGTTGCAACTTTAACAATACGCCAGTTACGCAGTACATATTCATGGATTTCAGCTTTAATCCAGTGGACGGCAAAAGAAACCAGACGCACCCCTACTTCCGGGTTAAAACGACGTACTGCTTTCATCAGGCCAATATTCCCTTCCTGAATTAAATCCGCCTGAGGTAGCCCATAACCAGCATAGCTACGAGCGACATGAACAACGAAGCGCAGATGAGACAGAATCAGCTTCTTAGCTGCATCCAGATCTCCCTGGTAATGCAGCCTTTCAGCCAGTTCCTTCTCTTCCTCTGCTGTCAGCATTGGATAAGTATTAGAGGCGCGGATATAGCCCTCTAGACTTCCTTGAGGAACTAACGCTAAGGTTTGCATTTCTTTGGCCATTCAAATCCTCTCAAATAAGGCTCAAATCGTTAGTATGGATTAGATTACACCAGTGTATATGAGAACCAACGTTCAACATACAGCGGTACAGTCTATCACCAGAATGTGCATATTCAAGTCACAGATCCATGGAAGAGTAATAATTTCAGCACCGACCATCCCGATAATGGGTTCACAGAACAAAAAATAACAGATAGTTTTATATTTATGCAACTACCTTTATTTGTACTATCCCCGACAAATATTAATTCCATTTCACAAAAGCGCCCGCCAGGTTCACCGGGAGAGTACAAGCACCTTTTTAATTAATTCTACACAGAAGAAAATCATGATTTTAGATTTAAATCAATGAATAAGAAATTCTTACCCTAGGAAAAAGGAGATGATTATTGCGTTGTCAGGCTGATTTCGCTCAGCCTGTTGAGAAAATTACCGTTTTATTCTGGCGTAAAATGACGCAAATGCTGAGTTGTCGCTAACCAAGCAGCGACCCAACCAATCATTGCGGAGAGCAAAACTAGCAGCAGGGACTCATCCCATGAAAGCCCATGTAAATTAAATGTCGTGCCAAATACACTGGCAACCTGTGTGACAACATCAGAAAGTTTCCACACCAACAGTGCAGACAAAATTAACGATAAAATTGCCCCCAAAGCCCCTAACAAAGCACCACCATTGAGGAACGGGCGCAAAATAAAGCCATCCGTTGCACCAATAAGCTTCATCACGTTAATCGTATCACGATGACTGAAGATACTGAGACGCACACTATTACCGATGACCAAAAACAGCGCAACGATCATCAGAATACCGATTACTGTCACAATCTGACCGATAAGACCTGTCAGCGCTGCCAGACGAGCAAACCAGCTATCATCCATCCGAACTTCTTCAATACCTTTAACCTGAGAAACTCTATCACGCAGCGTGGTCAGCGTCTGTGAACTCTGAAAATCGATTTTCGGTGTGATAATAGCCACCGCGGGCAACGGATTCTCTTCCAGCATATCCAGCGCACTACCAAAGCCAGACCAGGCGCGGAATTCTGTCATTGCTTCCTGACGTGAGAGATAGTTGACATTATCCACACCATCAAGTGCTTTCAGCTCACTTATTAATTTCTGAGCACTGCTATCATCCAGTGATTTATCGAGATATACCGTCAGTTGAGGGGAGGGATACCATGTCTCTGCAGCCTGGCTGACATTCTTCCATACAATGTAACAAACACTTGGCAATGTCAGGGAGATAGCAATCACCATCACGGTCAACAAAGTTGCCAACGGCTGACGCGACATATCTGTCAACGTATTCATCCAAGCATAGCGCCACTGCTCACGCCATCCTCCTTGTAAAACTTTACTTTTCGATCTTGTTACTTTCCCCGCTGCCTTACGCACATTTTTAACCATGATGCTCTCCCGCCATACGGCCCTGGCTCAGAGTCAGAATACGATATTTCCGTCTTTCAATCAGTGCCATATCATGGGTCGCCATCAGCACTGTCACCCCAACCCGATTAAATTCTTCAAACAGTCGTAAAATACCCTCTGACAACTCACCATCCAGATTACCGGTAGGTTCATCCGCCAACAAAACAGTCGGCTTATTCACAACCGCACGAGCAATGCCAACGCGTTGTTGTTCTCCCCCTGAAAGCTGAATTGGGAAATTTTTCGCTTTGTCCAGCAGACCAACCTTATCCAGAGCAGCAGAAGTCCGACGACGGATATCTTCAGAACTTGCACCTGAAATAATCAGCGGCATTGCCACATTATCGTATACTGTCCGATCCAACAGCAGATGATGATCTTGGAAAATCATACCAATCTGACGACGTAGAAAAGGTACCTCACGGCTTTTTAACCGGCTGATATCATGACCGGCAAACCAGATATGTCCGGCACTAGGCCGCTCAATGCCACAGATCAGTTTCAGCAAGGTACTTTTACCTGCCCCTGAGTGACCGATTAGAAATGCCATTTCCGCAGGGCGCAAATGAAAATCCACCCCTTGCAGGGCTTGCCGTCCCCCCAGATAAGCTTTACTGACCTGTTCAAAGCGAATCATAGGTAATTAATCCTCTCGGGCAAAAAGTGCCTCTATAAAGTCGTCTGCCTTAAATGGCCGTAGATCTTCAATTCCTTCACCAACCCCAATATAACGAATAGGAATTTCAAACTGATCAGCAATGGCGAAAATTACTCCACCTTTGGCAGTACCATCCAGTTTTGTCAATGAGATGCCTGTCAACCCAACAGCTTCATGGAATAGTTTAGCCTGATTTATCGCATTCTGACCGGTACTGGCATCCAATGTCAGCATAATTTCATGTGGAGCATTTTCATCCAGTTTTTTCATCACTCGGACAATCTTCTTCAATTCTTCCATCAGATGAGATTTATTTTGCAAACGACCTGCGGTATCTGCAATCAGGACATCGACACCTTTGGCTTTAGCTGACTGAATAGCATCGAAAATCACGGAAGCAGGATCTGCGCCAGTATGTTGCGCCACTACCGGAATATGGTTACGTTCCCCCCACACCTGTAACTGTTCAACGGCGGCTGCACGGAAAGTATCTCCGGCTGCCAGCATGACAGATTTACCTTGTGCCTGAAATTGACGAGCCAATTTACCAATTGTCGTGGTTTTTCCCACACCATTAACACCAACCATCAGAATGACGTACGGCGTTTTTCCTTCAATGTCCAGGGGTTTATTCACTTTAGTCAGAATACCAGACATCTCTTCTTTCAGTTTGGCATACAACGCTTCTGCATCTTTTAGCTCTTTACGGCTGGCATGCGTTGTCAAACTGCTAATGATTTTACGGGTAGTATCGACACCAACATCAGCAATCAATAACTGCTCTTCCAATTCATCAAATAGGTCATCATCGATCTTTTTACCACTGAATAGACTAAGAAAACCGGACCCTAAATTCTGACGAGTTTTAACCAAACTGCGTTTCAAGCGAGAGAAAAAGCCCTCTTTAGTCGGACGCTCTTGCTCTTTTGATATAACTGGCTGTTCGGTTTGTACTTGTTCCGCCTGCTCCGCCGCTAACCTTGCGGCTTCCTCTACAAGACGTTGCTGTTCCGCCTGCTCTGCCGCTAACCTTGCGGCTTCCTCTGCAAGACGTTGCTGTTCCGCCTGCTCTGCCGCAAATCTCGCAACTTCCTCAGCAAGGCGTTGCTGTTCTGCCTGCTCTGCCGCTAACCTTGCGGCTTCCTCTGCAACACGCTGTTGTTCCGCCTGCTCTGCCGCCAATTGTTCTTCTTTTTGCTGCTCTTCCTGACGGCCACGCCCGAACCAGGAGAAAAAGCCTCTTTTTTTCTCTTTTGCCATTAGCTACTGCACTCCTCAAGGTTAAATCATGGCGTTACAACAAGGAATAATAACGAAATTAGAAACAGTCTAACATTTTCGTAATAGCTCAACACATATCAATCATGAATTTCATGGTAAATTAATGCCTGTAAGTCTTAACAACTGTTACGCAAATTATGGCAAAGAAATCACAACGGCAATCAATGGGACAAATCCGCATTATTGGCGGAAAATGGCGAGGCCGAAAATTACCTGTACCGGATAGCCCTGGATTACGTCCAACGACAGATCGCGTCAGAGAGACGCTATTTAACTGGCTATCCCCAGTTATTCAGGAAGCACACTGCTTGGATTGCTATGCAGGAAGCGGAGCGCTTGGATTAGAAGCGCTTTCTCGTTATGCAGCCCAAGTTACCCTAATTGAATATGAACGTAATATAGCCAAACAGCTTTCCGCGAATTTGGATCTGCTCAGTACCCAAAACGCCGAGGTCATTAACGACAGTGCATTAACCTATTTATCCCAATCAGGAAAACCCTACGATGTCGTTTTCCTTGATCCTCCTTTTCGTAAAGGAATGCTTAGCGAAACCATAAAATTGTTGGAAGAGCAAAATTGGCTGGCAGATGAAAGCTGGATTTATGTTGAGGCTGAATCTGAATCAACGGCGATTGATGTGCCTGTTAACTGGCAACTTCATCGTGAAAAAGTCGCCGGACAAGTCGCATACCGGCTCTATATCCGTTACTTACCTGCATAACGCTTACTTTGGAGTACACACTGATGTTTATTCAATTGGGCAAACTGTTAATGATCTGTGTTTGGGGATTTCTGATCTTTAACCTGATCCATCCATTTCCAAAACCATTGAAGTATTTTATGGATGTCGCCATGATTTTCATGGTGGTCATGCATGCATTTCAAATGCTGCTTCTGAAAACCAGTCAGCCCAAAGACCAAAAACTCTCTAGCCTGATGCAAACCAAGATCTTCTTTTTTGGTGTCTTTGAACTACTGTCAATGCAGAAAAAACAACGGAAAGAGAAAAGCCATCACCTCAAATAGTAGACACACGCCCCAACACCCGGAAAGTATATATACCCGTCATCTTTCAAGTTGCCTCTTTGTTGGCTGCACTCGCTCACCCCGGTCACATAGTTACCTATGCTCCCGGGGATTCACTCCCTTGCCGTCGCGATCCATCTTGAAATCCATAGGGTATACAATTATGTGAGGAATGATTCATTTCATTCCCCTTTCCGGTTATGAGGAGGGTGTTTAGAATTCTGTCTCAACACAACTTATTGCCTGCTTTCTTTGCTGAACAGATAAATCATTTCTTAATTTATTGCCTATTTCCGCACAGATACTTAAACCAATCTCTATTATTTAAGTCTATATTTTGATAGTAAAAGAGTAGACCCCTTATCCATCACTTATTTAAGGAACAAAGATGAGCTGGCCATTTATTGCAGTATTTCTTTCTGGTTGGTTGTATGTTAATGCAGCTTACCGTGGTCCAAACTGGCAAAGATGGCTATTCAGGCCAGTCACTCTGCTATTGTTGTTATTGTGGGCATGGCAAGCGCCTGAGCTGCATATTTCAGGTTATTTAATCTGTCTTGGGTTATTTACTGCTTTAATATCAGATGCTCTGCGCATGCTCCCCAGTAAGTATTCACTACTCTCTCTAAGCACATTATTCCTCTGTTATCTGCTCTACACAATAAGCTTTGTAATGCAGATGAATTTCAGTTTCTTCTTCCCGCTGCCATTAATTTTACTGGTTCTGGGATCCGTTATTCTGCTGGTTATTTGGAATAAACTGGAGGAAATGCGCTGGCTAGTCGTTGCCTCAGTTGTCATGCTCCTGATAATGGTGTGGATGGCAGGTGAACAATATTTCTCCCTTAATACAGCGTATGGTTTCTCCCTGTTAACAGGCACTATCTTGTTGTTGCTGTCACATAGTGTCTGGTTGATTAACCATTACCGTTTCCAGTTCAAATCTTCTAAGGCGATTGTAGCAACCTGTTATTTTATCGGCCATTTTCTGATTATCCGTTCTATTTATCTTTAATAAAAAGATTAAGTTGAAAATAGATATCAGCACTCAGTCGTACAATTTGACAACTTTATTTTTTCTTTTTATTGACTCTGGAGTAGGCTCCAAAGTGTAGAGTTTAATCATTATCTTTGAGTTAACTCTATTCAGGGGGAGTCCATGTACTCAAATTCAAACAAAAATAGTGCTCATCAACATAACCACCAGCATGGAAGCTGCTGCGCGACTACTACTTGTTCAGATCAGGCTAAACAAGTTAGTGAGCATTTACATAATCATGAACATGGTAAGACTTGCTCACATAAGCATCACCCTTCCCATGATACACAAGAGACACAAGCACCTGAGCTTTTGGCAAACCAACGTTTCAGTTGGGTGGTTAATGGTATGGATTGTCCAAGTTGTGCCCGCAAAATTGAAACCGCAGTCAGCAAAATTCCAGAAGTGAAACAAGCCAAGGTTCTATTCGCAACAGAAAAACTAGTTGTGGATGCGGATACAGATATACGTTCAGCCGTTATTCAAGCCGTTAATCAGGCTGGATTTGCTCTACGCAATTCCGATTCAAGTCAGAAAGCAGAAAAAAGCAGCCGCTGGAAAGAACTTGCCCCGATCATCACTCTTTCACTGATGATGCTGATAAGTTGGGGAATCTCTCACATCAATCCCTCATTTGGCCGTATTGCCTTTATTATCACTACCGTGATTGGATTGGTGCCTATTGTTACCAAAGCCTGGCAGCTCATACTATCAGGCACGCCATTCGCCATTGAAACATTGATGAGTGTTGCCGCCATTGGCGCACTGTTTATTGACGCCACCGCTGAAGCAGCAATGGTACTACTGCTGTTTATGCTTGGCGAAATGCTGGAAGCTTATGCTGCCGGCCGTGCTCGTCGAGGAGTTAGCGCATTGATGGCACTGGTGCCGGAAGAGGCTCTACTGATAAAAAATGGTGAAAAAAGAACTGTCCCAGTTTCAGACCTTCGCCCTGGCGATATCATCGAGATTGCTCCAGGCGGACGTTTACCCACTGATGCTGAATTACTCAATTCATTCGCTAGCTTTGATGAAAGTGCACTGACAGGCGAATCTATTCCGGTTGAACGAATGCAGGGAGAAAAAGTTCCGGCAGGTTGTTTATCCGTGGATCGTGCAGTCCAAATGAAAGTGCTGTCCGAACAGGGCAACAATGCCATTGACCGTATTCTGCAACTGATTGAAGAAGCCGAAGAACGCCGCGCACCGATTGAGCGTTTCATTGACCGTTTTAGCCGGATTTACACTCCGCTGATTATGCTGTTTTCTGCGTTGGTTATCATCATTCCACCTACTGTATTCAGCCAACCTTGGGAAACATGGATCTACCGTGGTCTTACTTTGCTACTGATCGGTTGCCCTTGTGCTTTGGTGATTTCCACACCCGCCGCAATTACCTCTGCCCTTGCAGCAGCAACCCGCCGAGGTGCATTGATTAAAGGTGGCGCGGCGCTGGAACAACTGGGACTAATCACCACTATCGCTTTTGATAAAACCGGTACGCTGACCGCCGGTAAACCACAAGTCACAGATATAAAACCAGCAGAAAACATCAGCGAATTTCAGCTATTAACTCTGGCTTCCGCAGTAGAAAGTGGCTCCCACCACCCACTGGCTAAAGCCATTTTGCAATACGCAGAGAGTAAAAACGTTAGTATTACCGCAGCTGAACACCGTAAAGCGCTGGCGGGGGTTGGTGTTGAAGGTCAGTTGGACGGTAAACGTATTCTCGTCAGTGCGCCCGGAAAACTGCCAGCAAACACGTTATCTGAGCATTGGAAACAAAAAATTGTTCAGTTAGAGAATTGCGGTAAAACCGTTGTTGCCGTGATGCATGATGAACAATTTACTGGCCTTATCGCGATGCAAGATACGTTACGTCAAGATGCAATTGATGCTATCCGTTTACTGAAAGATCAAGGTATTAAATCGGTGATGTTGACAGGGGATAACCCACGTGCAGCAACTGCAATTGCCGGTCAGTTAGGAATAGATTTCCGCGCCGGGTTAATGCCAGAAGATAAAGTCAAAGCGGTCATTGCATTGAATAAAGATCACAGCACAATGATGGTCGGCGACGGCATCAATGACGCACCCGCAATGAAAGCTTCCAGTATCGGTGTAGCGATGGGAAGCGGTACCGATGTCGCTCTGGAAACCGCAGATGCAGCATTGACTCACAACCGTCTGACAGGTTTGTCGGAAATCATCACCCTTTCCCGCGCAACGCACAATAATATCCGCCAAAACATTGCTATTGCCTTGGGGCTAAAAGGGATCTTCCTTATCACTAGCCTATTGGGTATTACAGGCTTGTGGATGGCAGTACTGGCGGATTCTGGCGCAACCGCTCTTGTGACAGCAAACGCGGTCAGGTTATTGAGAATTAAACTGAAATAATGAAAATTGTCTAGCTATACCCTATGGATTGCAAGATGCATCGCGACAGCAAGGGAGCGAATCCCCGGGAGCATCGCGAACTATGTGACCGGGGTGAGTGAGTTGCAGCCAACAAAGAGGCAACTTGAAAGATAACGGGTATATTAAGGATATGAGTCTTATTCCCGGCTCATATCCTGTGCTATAGCAAGATGAATTCAGTGATAAAAGCTCATTGACGTTCGAAGGCATGGTAAAAAGCAAAAACGTTCATTCCTCAACTTGGCTGTTATATTCAGAGTTGACTCTCTTTTTTCCGCACCAGATAGCGATAAGGCATTTGTTCCGTTTCTTGCGCAACCAATTGGTGCTCCATAAAACGGCAGAAACTAGGAATATCCCGCGTAGTTGCCGGATCATCAGCAAGAATTAATAACATCTGCCCTGCTTCCATATGACGTACGGTTTTCCGTACCATCATTACCGGTTCAGGACAGCGAAGCCCTTGTGTATCAAGGGTTTTATCTGGATGAGTAAACACATCGGGCATAACTTATCTCTACTTCAGTCAGTCTATTAGACTGAATTATATTATAAAAAAGCTAGCAAAAATTAACTTTACGTACAGCATTTTGAATTCGTGCACAACCGACGTATCATGTGATGCGCCGTCAGTTAAAACGGCAGATCTTTCATTGGGTTCCCTCACCCCATATTCCAAAAAGGTACAATATGTTTTTATCAACTACAATTACACAACAGCGCACTACCGCTTTAATTTGGCTTTCGCTATTTCACATTCTGATTATTATTTCCAGTAATTATCTGGTGCAACTACCCGTTTCTATTTTCGGTTTTCATACCACCTGGGGAGCCTTTACTTTCCCATTTATTTTTCTTGCAACAGATTTGACGGTTCGTATCTACGGCGCACCACTGGCAAGGCGGATCATTACCACCGTTATGATCCCCGCATTGCTGATCTCTTATATAATTTCTGCCCTATTTTTCCAAGGAGAATGGCAAGAGTTTACCACGCTACTTGAATTCAATCTCTTTGTTGCCCGTATTGCCTGTGCCAGCTTTATGGCTTACTTCCTTGGGCAGATATTGGATGTATACGTCTTCAATCGTCTGCGCCGGAGACGCAATTGGTGGGTCGCTCCCGCAGCGGCGATGTTCTTCGGTAACTTACTTGATACCCTTGCCTTTTTCTCTATCGCATTCTATCGCAGTACCGATGCTTTTATGGCTGCTAACTGGATCGAGATTGGGTTAGTCGATTACTGTTTTAAACTATTAATCTGCTTACTCTTTTTCCTACCCGCTTACGGCATTTTGTTGAATCTAATTTTAAAGTACTTCTTTGCCTATCAAACTAACAATACCCACATTCAAGTTCGCTGATTTTTATACGCCAGACAAATACCAATCTCTTAATCAGATCGCCTGATTAAGAGATTGGGCAGAGCGATAGTCTTCCATTTTATTTTTCTATGCCAATGCACTTATTAACGTTAACAACTACACCTAACAATTCGATATTATATCATTGATATTACTACAATTTTCTATCTTAATTTCGCTTTTTCGGTTAATTTTACTCTTATCAATTAGCAAGATTGATTGCAATGATCGTTTTATAAGAATTTCTTTAAATTGTGCATTATCAACATTCGAATCCCATAAATCGCCATTTGCATCAATGCCGTCACAGGAAAAAATAAATAGATCGATCTCTAAATTTTTTAATTGTGCAATAAGTGATGAATTAATATAACAAGCATATTTACGATGTAAAACTCCCCCTGAACTGATTAATTGAATATTTTTTTCTTTGATAATTGATGACAAATACGAATGCTATTGGTAAAAATAGTAATATTAAATACATTATCTCGTGAAATTATTCATACATGCTTAGAAATGACTCGATTAGGATTAAATCAAGGCACTGCGGGTAATGTCAGTGTCTGTTATAATAATGGAATGTTAATTACGCCGACAGGAATCCCTTATGAACAATTGACTGAAACACATATTGTTTATGTAGATGAAAATGGTCAACCTGAGGATAATAAAATCCCCTCAAGTGAATGGCGTTTTCATCAGGCAGTCTATCATGCCAGACCCGATGCCAATGCCGTTGTCCATAATCATGCAATTCATTGCACAGCAGTTTCTATTTTAAATAAGCCAATCCCGGCCATTCATTACATGATTGCCGCAGCGGGAGGAGATTCAATTCCCTGTGTACCTTACGCAACATTTGGCACCAAACAACTCTCTGACTATGTATTTAATGGTTTTAAAAACAGAAAAGCTATTCTATTACAGCATCATGGGATGATTGTTTGCGAAGTTAATCTACAAAAAGCACTATGGCTCGTACATGAAGTTGAAGTGCTCGCTCATCTATATTTACAGACTCTAGCGATCCAAAATCCAGTTTCTATTCTGAGCCCAGAGGAAATAGCAATTGTACTTGAGAAATTTAAGACATATGGTTTAAAAATTGAAAAAATAGGATCACTTTGCCAAGCGGCCATTATATTAATGAAACAAGTTGGTTTGAACAAGGTGCAATTAATGAATTATTCCTCGCGTCAAAAGAAAAGAGTTGTCTCGTAGTCAGAACTGCTAATTAAGAGATTGGTAAAGCAATAGCCTGCCACTCTGTCCGCTTTTTACCTGTCCAACCCACTAGCTTCCCCAAACGCAGCTATGAAGAAAAAGGGCCTGTTCCAGTGCAGAGATCCGGGCATAGATCAAAAAAACACACATTTCCCACGACAAAATGGGCATAACAACTTTATTTATCCATAACCAACCATTAATTTTTATAGATGGTGTTAGTCTGTGAAGTAATTTAAGTACTTTTTTCATCCGAAAATAGTTTACCAGTCTGTCACATTTTGCTCCCTGTTTGTTAAAAAATTTATGCAGCAAACAGATACTGAGTTTCCACAAAAGGAATATTCTTATGCTGAAAATTATTCAATCCCCATCCAAATATATTCAAGGACCTGATGCTCTGCTCCATATTGGTAAATACACAAAAACCATCGCCGATCACGTTTTAGTTATCATCGGTAATTCAGCGATGAAATTAGTGGGAGATACCGTTCATAACAGTCTGGAACAGTATGAAATCACCCGCCATTTTGAAGTGTTTGGCGGCGAATGTAGTCGGAATGAGATTAGACGCCTGTCTGACATTCTTAAAAAACATGAATGCCAAGCCGTTATTGGTATCGGTGGTGGCAAAGTACAAGATACAGCAAAAGCAGTCGCTTACGAATCCAGATTACCTGTTCTGATTGCCCCCACTATCGCTTCCACTAATGCGCCAACCAGTGCTCTCTCTGTTATTTACAGCGATGATGGCAAATATGAAGACTATCTGTTTCTCCCAACAAACCCAGACATTGTCCTAATCGATACCAGCATTATCGCTAAAGCCCCAACCCGTTTTCTGATTGCCGGAATTGGCGATGCGCTGGCAACTTACTTCGAAACCCGCATTTGTGGAGCCGGCCATAAACCTCGAATGACAGATGGCGGGATATCCCGTACCGCAATAGCCCTCGCTCATCTCTGTTACGAAACTTTGTTAGAAGAAGGCTATAAAGCAAAATTGGCTGTTGAAACAGACGTCAGTACACCTGCGGTGGAAAATGTCATCGAAGCTATTACTTACTTAAGCGGCCTGGGCTTTGAAAATACGGGGGTAGCCGCCGCTCATTCCGTACACAATGGCTTTACCGTATTGGAAGAATGCCACCACATGTACCACGGCGAAAAAGTCGCCTTCGGGGTATTAGTTCAACTAATACTGGAAAATAGCCCAAATGAAGAATTAGATACTTTCCTTGATTTCTGTGTACAGATGGGACTACCGGTTACTCTGGATCAACTTGGAGTAAAAGATGGTGAAAAACTGAAAGAAAAAGTGATGGCAGTGGCGAAAGCGAGTTGTGCCGAGGATGAAACCATTCACAACATGCCTTTTGAAGTGACACCTGAAAAAGTGTACGCCGCTATTATGGCTGCTGACCGGATGGGACGCGACTGGCTGTATTAAGTTTGACAAGAGCGGGCAAATTGTCCGCTCAACTTGTTGACAAAGCACTGATTTTTTATCCAATCATTTGTTTTAATTTAATGAAGTCTCGTTCATCAAACAGAACCTGCCGCCATATTAAGAACTACGCCCCCCCAAATTTTTCTTCCTGGAAAGATCTCACTTAGTACTAGCAGGTTAACTCAAAATATAAATTTACTATTCTGATTTTTTCAATTTAATAACATCACTCCAATTATTAATAAGAAATGTGCATTCATGACACCCAATTTGGCTTCCTTTATTAAAATACTCTTTTGCCTTATTAAAATCTCGATTTACACCGATCCCATTTAAATAATTCGTTCCAATCGTGCGATAGCCTTCAAAATATCCACTTTTTCCAGCCAATTCGAAAAGTGCTCTCGCATCTGAGTATTTATTTTCATCTTCCAAAATAAACCCCAAATTAACCATAGATCTTAATTTATATTTATCATTTCTTGATATAGATAACTTATATCTTTCACTGGCTTCTTGACGATAACCTTCTGTTTGTTGTATTACAGCGAGCATCCAGTTTGCATCTACATTCCCATTATTTGTCCTCTTTATTAACTCGTAATATTCATTTTCATTTTTAGGCATTGGAATAGAAAATTCTGATAAAAAATCATCTGAATGATTGAAAACAATCGATGGGGTATCTTGTATGTTCATATCTGAACTCTGAGCAATAAAAGAAAAAAAGAACACTGAATAGAGAAAATATTTCTTATTTTTTACAAAAAAATCACTCATAAAATAATCTCGCTAAAAGTATCATTTACCCCTATTATGTCAATATTTGAATTTAGTGACGCCATCTGCATGTTTTGATCCACAGTAAAAAACACATCCACTATCTTAGTCGTATTCCCATTATTCCAGAGCACTGAGCTTTCCAATCCATGAATGTTACCATTGATATCCTTAAATCCATTTTCTTTATATGTAAGATTTATAGCAGAGATTCCTGACTCACTTAATTTATACAACTCTCCGTCATCAGTTATACCATCTTTATTGGCATCAATCCATAACTCTAATGAATTCCATAGACTATCATTTTGATCAAAAATACCATCACAATTATCGTCAAGATCTGCTAATGCGACAAACCCATTTTCTGATTTGTTTCCATTTTTTAATATAAAATTATTCCCGAACAACTCATTTCCATTATTTATTTTTCCATCTCCATTTTTATCCCATACCAGAAATGCATTATTGGCTTCTATCCATCCTGAACTTTCAACAATACCATCATTATCATGATCAAAATATATAGAACCATTTTCCGCGATGGTAATAATACCATCGCCAGTTAAATCAATAATAAGTGGTGTTTCTGTATTTTTCTGATCTTCAACAACTTCTTCAAGATTATCTAATACGGCATTTGGACTCATTCCTCGTAATTCCTGAATGAAATCTATACCATTCTTATCATTATCATAATGTGAAACTCGAAGAATTGAATTTACAAAATCTATACAGTTATTGGTAAGGAGATTGTAATTCGGTTTAAAATCATAGAAATTTCCATTTTTTAAGTCAGAGATGTAACTTTTCATATTATTAACCACACTCTCTGAATATATTGGATATGTAACACTGGAAATTTTTGATTTATCGTATGCTATTGAGTCTCTAAAAGAGATGTTCTCAACTCCTCCTACTTGCTTATTATCACCTAAGCATCCGATTGATTCACCCTGAAATTCAACCCATACATGTCCAAAAGTAGATTTACTAACGTCTCCTGTCGCATTAGTATATTTAGTACCTGAAGGTGCTATTTTTACTGTTATTGTTTCTACATGCATTTCTTTAAAATTTTCGTTAAAAATTTTATCAACTAACCCATAGTCTTTACTTGGCATAGTTATTTCCTTATTGAAAATTTCCATGATTTTCTTTGACAAATTAAAGGAAATACAATTTACTGCAAATAGAAATAATTATCAATATCACTACTGAAATTTTATAAATCTATATCAAAAAATCAAATTAATAGTTTACTAATATTTTATCTTATTATTACTTCATTATTATATTCTTCGATAAGAAATTAGAACTGTTGGCATTTTGCATCGCTATTTTGGATCCTACCGTTGTCTTGAATATAGCCACAGCGATGACAATGAATTTTTCTATAATCATTAATACTACAAAGGTCATGAAAATTAAAAAGGATAATCTTGGCTAACCCAATGAATATCCACCGAAAAGCAAATAATTTCTGTTAATACTGCTTGCAGTGAAGTGAAAATCGATCAACCGAGAAAACGCACTGTTCAAAATCAGTGCGTTAGGAAACAAATTTATCGAGCCTATTCAGGCCAAAAATTTTCATCCATTATTTGCTCAAATGTCCAAGGACAAGTTTCAGGAAATACACTACGCCTAATATTAGTTTCCCTCTCTGCTGCAATAATGGCATCACCATAAGCATCAGAGGAAATTTCGCTAAGTTCTGACTTTAAGCTGGGATTTTTTTTAAGACGACGGGCTATTTTTCTTCTCTGTTCTTCAATCGTAAGCTCCCAGCTCCGACCTTGCCGTTCAGATTGGAATTGCCATTTTAGGAGATGAAGAAACAGTACCTCAAGACGAGATTCCAGCTCGTTTCTTTGGCTATTTCCCATACTTTCTATTTCCTCCGAAAGGTTTTCCCTGTCCAATTGATTCAGATTGCCGGAACGAAGCAAACCTGCCTGCTCCTGCGTCCAACCATAAAAATCGCTGTCATAACGTGTCGTCATGGGTCCTCCACTGGGTATATCAGCTATACAACTGTATAAATTATGAGTCTGGCAGATTATTGGCATACCGTCAAAACAGTATGTTTATCATCAAAATCGATTAGCAGCCCATTCACCATAAATTGAGAAGATCCCTTCGTTTAGTAAGGATACATATAAAATAACAAATAGAAGATGTATGAAAACTGTGGTTTTTGTTTGATAAAGAACAAAAACGAACCAAAAACGCTCACCAACAATTAAGTAAAGCTCGTTATTGTGACAATAGTCACAATTTCATTGGTAAAGCACATTTCAAAAAGTTAACAAATCACTCAGAATTACCGCTAGGGCAAAACAACTTTAACAACTGAGTGTTGTTTCACAGACGAGGTTGAGTGATTTCGACTATCATAATTTTCGTTATGGAAAATAACCACTTACAAAACCTTTCATTTTCCCATCCGGTGGCATTAGTCAACCGGCAAGCTGTTTATAAAACCAAAAATGCCATCGGAGGCAAAATATGTTAAGTATTTTCAAGCCGGCACCTCATAGGTCCCGACTGTCAACAGAACAGATAGATCCAGTCTATCGTCGCTTACGTTGGCAAATTTTTATGGGGATCTTCTTTGGTTACGCGGCTTACTATCTGGTAAGGAAAAACTTTGCACTTGCAATGCCTTATCTGGTTGAGCAAGGTTTTTCCAAAGGTGAGCTCGGTTTCGCACTATCAGGGATCTCTATCGCATACGGCATCTCCAAATTCATCATGGGCTCCGTATCCGACCGTTCTAACCCACGATTCTTCTTACCTGCGGGTCTGATCCTCGCGGCTGTTGTTATGCTGTTTATGGGTTTCGTACCTTGGGCAACTTCCAGTATTACCATTATGTTTGTACTACTGTTCCTGTGCGGCTGGTTTCAAGGCATGGGTTGGCCTCCTTGTGGTCGTACTATGGTGCACTGGTGGTCACAGAAAGAACGTGGCGGTATCGTTTCTATCTGGAACTGCTCACATAATGTTGGCGGCGGCTTACCACCATTGCTATTCCTGTTAGGTATGGCGTGGTTCAATGACTGGAAAGCCGCACTTTATATGCCAGCTTTCGCCGCGATTCTCGTTGCATTGATTGCGTTCGCGCTGATGCGTGATACACCACAATCTTGTGGCTTGCCACCAATCGAAGAGTACAAAAACGACTATCCTTCTGATTACACAGAGAAAGATGAAAAAGAGTTAACAGCTAAACAGATTTTCATGCTGTACGTGTTACCTAACAAACTGCTGTGGATGGTTGCTATGGCTAACGTATTTGTTTATCTGCTACGTTACGGTGTTCTTGACTGGTCGCCAACCTATCTACGTGAAGCCAAGCATTTCGCACTGGATAAATCTTCATGGGCTTATTTCCTGTACGAATATGCCGGTATCCCAGGCACGCTACTCTGTGGTTGGATGTCAGACAAAGTATTTAAAGGCAACCGTGGTGCAACTGGGGTGTTCTTTATGACACTGGTTACTATCGCCACTATCGTATTCTGGTTGAACCCACCAGGTAATCCTACTGTAGATATGGCTTGCATGTTGATTATTGGCTTCCTTATCTACGGCCCAGTGATGCTGACGGGTCTACATGCCCTTGAGCTGGCGCCAAAAAAAGCCGCCGGTACAGCCGCTGGCTTCACCGGCTTATTTGGTTACTTAGGTGGCTCTGTTGCTGCAAGTGCTATCATCGGCTATACCGTTGAGTTTTTCGGTTGGGATAGCGGCTTTATGGTGATGATTGGTGGTAGTATCTTGTCCGTTATTCTATTGCTAATCGTCACGATTACCGAAAAAAAACATAAACAGGAAATAGCCCAACAATATGGCTAACCTCTGTCATTAAACTGTGATATATCGCTGATAATATTAATTAAGCCGCAGCATTATATATGCTGCGGCTTTTTTCAACCTCTAAACTAAGAGATTATGTCAGTGAGTATTATTAACACAGACAAACACACAGTTTAATGAGATAGATTTCATCTCATTGCTAAAACGGAGAAACACATATGCAAGCTCCAATCAAGACAATGATAATGGGTATTATTTTAACTTCATCGATGTCAGGCATCACTCAAGCGGCAGATAAGATTGTTATCGCCCATCGAGGCGCGAGTGGATATCTGCCTGAACATACTCTACCGGCTAAAGCCATGGCTTATGCCGAAGGTGCTGACTATCTGGAACAAGATCTGGTCATGACTAAAGATGATGAACTGATAGTCTTACATGACCATTACCTTGATCGTGTCACTGACGTTGCCAATAAATTCCCTGGCCGTGCTCGTCAAGATGGACGCTACTATGCTATCGACTTTACCTTATCCGAAATCAAGTCATTAAAATTCACGGAAGGCTTCGATATTAAAAATAATCAGCAGGTACAGAACTACGTCAATCGTTTCCCGATATGGAAATCTGATTTCCGAATCCACACTTTTCAGGAAGAAATTGAATTTGTTCAGGGATTGAACAAATCTACCGGCAAAAATATCGGTATTTACCCTGAAATCAAAGCACCGTGGTTCCACCAGAAGGAAGGAAAAGATATTTCTACTAAAGTGCTAACCGTGCTGAAAGCGTATGGTTACACCAAGAAAAGCGACAAAGTTTACCTGCAATGTTTTGATACCAACGAACTCAAACGCATCAAAAACGAACTGGAACCCAAGCTAGGCATGGATCTGAAACTGGTTCAACTTATCGCTTACACCGACTGGAATGAAACTTATGAAAAACAATCAGACGGCAAATGGACAAATTACAGCTATGACTGGATGTTCAAGCCAGGTGCAATGAGAGAAGTAGCGCAATATGCTGATGGCATCGGCCCTGATTACCATATGATCGTGGCGGAGTATTCCACACCAACCAATATTAAGTTAACTAGTCTGGTAAAAGAAGCTCACACCAATAATCTGGAAGTCCATCCATATTCGATTCGAGTTGATCAACTGCCTAAATACGTCACCAGCGGTGATCAACTTTTCGATATTATTTATAACCAAGCGGATGTAGACGGTGTATTCACCGATTTCCCTGACTTAGGCGTGAAATTCCTACAAAAACAGCATCAACATAAATAAGATGCAAACAGGGCGACTTTTAATCTAGTGCCCTGTTCCTGTTGCTTAACAATTACGCCTTACTTATCGAAAAGGCCATAACATCACTGAGCTTTTCAGCCCCCAAAGCCAACATCACCAAACGATCGACACCAAGCGCCACACCTGCACACTCAGGCATCCCTTGTTTCAGGGCGCCAACCAAATTTTCATCAATCGGTCGAACAGGTAAAACTAACTCTGCGCGTTTACGGTTATCCTGTTCAAAACGCTGACGCTGCTCATGACTATCAGTTAGCTCACGGAAGCCATTTGCCAATTCAACGCCTTTAAAATAGACTTCAAAACGCTCTGCCACCCGATGATCTTCTTTACTGATTTCCGCCAGAGAAGCCTGAGAAGCCGGAAAATGGTAGATAAAAGTTGGCTTTTCAGTACCGATATGCGGTTCAACCCCAACAGCAAACAAAAGTTGCAATAAAGTATCTCGATCTTCTTCTACATCAGCAATATTACTCAGATCCAATTTGGCGGCGACTTCACGCAACTTTTCTTTCTCTGCTGATAGCGGGTCAATATCCAAATAACGCAGGAAAGCCTGTTGATAAGAGAGTGATTCTGCATTTTCACAGTCAAGGATCTGTTGAAGTAAGTCATCAACTTCATTCATCAAACGATACATATCGTAGTGGGGCCGATACCATTCCAGCATGGTAAATTCAGGATTATGATAACGCCCCGCCTCTTCATTACGGAAGCAGCGACCGAGCTGATAAATAGGGCCGCTTCCTGCCGCCAGCAGGCGCTTCATGTGATATTCCGGGCTTGTCATCAGATAAAGAGTCATACCATCCGCAGCACCTGGACCAACAAACTCCGTCTGAAAAGGAAACAATTGAATATCAGTCACTGTAAACTGACCCATCGCAGGCGTTTCAACTTCCAATACCCCACGATCTGCGAAAAAGCGCCGTATTTCTGCTAAAATAGTCGCTCGTTTCAACAAGTTGGCGATAGGTGCGCTTGGCTGCCAGTTTGCTGTTTCGCTCATGTAAATGACTCCAAAATAAAACCAAACGTGCAGTCTACCTGCATCACACATATCAGACAAATTATTACCGTCAGATAAACAATAAAATAGTGATCGATTTTGCCTGACACAACAAAGCCAATACCAAACAAAATCACTATTTACTCTAACAGAGTTATCAATTTAAAGTGGCAAAATCCGTCCATATTGGTTTTATCAGGTTTAATATAATTAATACCTTTTATGCTAAGCCTAGTCAGATATTTTCCATTATCTGCCTTTAGCGCTATTACATTATCGTCAACATCTTCTACAGTAAACGTAGAAGAAGCATCAATATTCAATTTTGCAGCTTCAATATAATTACCACCAGGCCGTTCAACTCGACTCAAATAGAGCCCATTGTCTGCCCGAAGTGCCATCGTATAAGCATTAAATAGCGTCACTACATACCGTGAAGAAGTACCAAGTGTATATCTTCCAGCCTGGATGTAATTAACCTTTCCTTGACTGAATCGACTCAAATAAAGTCCATTATCTGCCATCAATGCGATAGTGTGCTCTGATAATGCCATCATACCCTCCGTTTAAATATAATTAATTACTTATAGAATACCATTTAAACCTCATATCAACTTTCTATGATCATAGAAATAAAACTCCCTTATTGAATATATACCCTTCATCTTTCAAGCTGCTGCTTTGTTGGCTGCTTTCACTCACCCCAGTCACATCGTTATCTATGCTCCTGGGGATTCGTTCACTTGCCGCCTCTCTGCAACTCGAAATCTATTAGGTATATACTACTACCGTTAAACAATAAAATATATTCTCTCTTTATTATAATTATATAAGACATAGCCAATTATCACTTATAATTATTAAATAACCAGAAGCAATTGTCATATTTAAATTAAAAGTAAGATATTATAAGGAAACTTAAAAGTAATTTAAGATGATAATTGTAATATAACCAGTAACACGAAGAATACATTAATAATCAAATCATTATGAAATATAATTAATATCTTATCCGGTGTATTAAGTGACTAACTCTATTGTTTTATCATTAAAATAATAGTGGTCAGTTTTACTTGACCACCACAATACTCTATAAACAAAAATCATCCATTACCCAATTACAATTTTATAACTCTAAACTGGCAATACAGATCTAAGTCGTACTTATCCGGTCTAATATAGTTAAAAATACCACCTGCATTGATCCGACTCAGATATTTACCATTATCTGCACACAAAGCTATTACATTATCGTCGATATATTCTAAAGTAAAATTAGAATAAATATCAATATCTGATTTTGTCGCCGCAATATAATCGCCACCCGCCAGAGAGACCCGACTTAAATAAAGGCCATTGCTTGCACGAAGTGCTATTTTATTGTAACTCAATTGTGTTGCGGAATATTTTGTATAAATATCAATAATAGATTTATTAGCTTCAATAAAATCAAGCCCTCCTCCTCGATCAATTCGGCTTAAATAGCATCCATTATCTGCCTGTAATGCAATAGGACTACTTGATAATCCCATAATATTCTCCTATTTAAATATATTATTTATAGCGCATTAATTTAAACACCTCATTTTACTATTCCTGTAAACATAAAATCTTTTCAATGAATATATACAACTAATACGATTATTAAATACCAAAATATATTTTAGTATTTATTTTGAACAATATAACCATTTAAGACTTAATTATAACATTCATTAAACATAAATAACTTTCACATTTAAATTATAAAACCATAAACTATAAATAAAAATTCATTTGAAATTATTAATTGCAATATTATAAAAATAAAATCCCCAAATCCTATTGTATTTAAGTAATTTCTGACATCAGCAAAAAACAACAGAAAAATCAAATTCACATTGTATAGCCTTGATGCTCAGTTCCATTATGAGCTCTCCTATTCTCCTTAGATAATAACGCTATCGATCAATGCCTAATAAAGTAACTAATTCTTGACTCAGATCAAATTTTAGTGATCAAATCCAACAAAATACCCTTTCATATCAAATTTCCTTTACTTGCAATTCGTTATAATTAATTTCATACAGAAAGTAATAAATAGTTACCCATTAACCACCGAATTTTACCTACAGAATTTTGCTATATAAGAAACAATAACAACAACATGGTAGGAAAGTTACGACGATTTTGCTGACTAATTAATTTCACTTAAACAATGGAGAAGCACAGTGCAAATCTTTAATGCCGATCTCGCTATTATCGGAGCCGGAGGCGCTGGTCTACGTGCCGCAATTGCCGCCGCTGAAGCTAATCCTCAGATGAAGATTGCTCTGATCTCAAAAGTTTACCCAATGCGTAGTCACACAGTGGCAGCAGAAGGTGGATCAGCAGCCGTCACCCAAGCTCACGACTCCTATGACTTCCATTTCAACGACACAGTATCCGGTGGTGACTGGTTATGCGAGCAAGATGTTGTTGAATATTTCGTCGAACATTGCCCAACAGAAATGATCCAACTAGAACAGTGGGGCTGTCCGTGGAGCCGTAAAGAAGATGGTTCCGTCAACGTGCGTCGTTTTGGTGGTATGAAGATAGAACGTACCTGGTTCGCTGCGGATAAGACAGGCTTCCACATGTTACATACGCTATTCCAAACCTCTCTTAAGTATCCTCAAATTCAACGCTTTGATGAACATTTTGTCCTCGATATTCTGGTGGATGAAGGACAAGCACGCGGCTTGGTTGCACTAAATATGATGGAAGGCACCAAAATTCAGATTAGGGCTAATGCCGTTATTATGGCAACCGGTGGCGCAGGCCGTGTATACCGTTACAATACCAACGGCGGTATCGTGACCGGTGATGGTATGGGCATGGCATTCCGTCACGGCGTACCACTGCGTGATATGGAATTTGTTCAATATCATCCAACCGGTCTGCCAGGTTCCGGTATCCTAATGACAGAAGGTTGTCGTGGTGAAGGCGGAATTCTGGTCAACAAAGATGGCTACCGCTATTTACAAGATTATGGCCTCGGCCCTGAGACTCCATTAGGCAAACCTGAAAACAAATATATGGAACTGGGTCCCCGTGACAAAGTCTCTCAGGCTTTCTGGCATGAATGGCGGGCCGGTCGTACTCTTTCAACTCCGCGTGGCAATGTGGTTTATCTGGATCTACGCCATTTGGGAGAGAAGAAATTACTTGAACGCCTACCCTTCATCTGTGAACTGGCAAAAGCGTATGCCGGTGTTGATCCCGTTAAAGAGCCCATTCCGGTCCGACCTACCGCACATTACACTATGGGCGGTATCGAAACTGACCAGAAATGTGAAACCCGTATTAAAGGGCTGTTCGCTGTTGGTGAATGTTCTTCTGTTGGCCTGCATGGTGCAAACCGCCTTGGTTCCAATTCTCTGGCTGAATTGGTGGTCTTTGGCCGTCTGGCTGGTGAAGAAGCAGTAAAACATGTTCAACAAACCAAACCCGTTAATGACCGCGCATTGGATGCCCAAGCACGTGATGTAGTCGCACGTTTGAACAACTTACTGAAACAGGAAGGGGCGGAAAGTTGGTCAAAAATCCGTGATGAAATGGGTATCTCAATGGAAGAAGGCTGCGGTATCTATCGTACTCCTGAACTCATGCTAAAAACGATCGATAAGATCACTGAACTAAAAGATCGCTTTAAGCGGGTGAAGATCACTGATAACACCAATGTGTTCAATACTGATCTACTGTACACCATTGAGCTAGGCTTTAGCCTGGATGTGGCTGAATGTATGATTCACTCTGCAATAAACCGTCAAGAGTCCCGTGGCGCTCATCAACGTTTAGATCAAGAGTGTACCGAACGTGACGATGAAAATTTCCTAAAACATACGCTTGCTTTCTATAAGCCTGGAGGTGTCCCTCACCTGGAATACAGCGATGTAAAAATCACCAAATCCACACCCGCAAAACGTGTATACGGCGGTGAAGCCGCGGCACAAGAGAAAAAATATAAGGAGCAGGAGAATGGTTGATATAAACACCCTGAGAATGGAGGTCATGCGCTATAACCCGGAAAGTGACCATAAACCCCATTTTGCAACCTATGAGATTCCTTATGATGAGCAGACTTCTCTACTTGATGCCCTAGGTTACATTAAAGACAATCTCGCTCCCGATCTCTCTTACCGCTGGTCTTGCCGTATGGCTATCTGTGGCTCTTGCGGCATGATGGTTAACCGCGTGCCCAAACTGGCCTGTAAAACCTTCCTGCGTGATTATCCTCAAGGAATGAAAGTTGAAGCGCTGGCTAACTTCCCCATTGAACGTGACCTGGTAGTAAACATGACCCACTTCATTGAAAGCCTAGAAGCTATCAAACCATACATCATCGGGAATGACCGTAGACCTTCTGAAGGTCCAAATATTCAAACTCCAGCACAGATGGCAAAATATCATCAATTTTCCGGCTGTATCAACTGTGGCTTATGTTATGCCGCTTGCCCTCAGTTTGGTCTGAACCCTGAATTTATCGGCCCGGCGGCGATCACGCTGGCTCACCGTTACAACCTCGACAACCGCGACCACGGTAAGAAGAAACGTATGCCCCAACTTAATAGCCAAAATGGGGTATGGAGCTGTACATTCGTTGGTTACTGTTCTGAGGTCTGTCCGAAACATGTCGATCCAGCAGCGGCTATCCAACAAGGCAAGATCGAAAGCGCGAAAGACTTCATGATCGCCATGCTAAAACCACAATAAGGGGAGAAAGAAAGTAATGACGACTAAACGCAAACCTTATATCCGCAGCATGGCTCCCAACTGGTGGCAGAAACTGGGCTTTTACCGCTTCTATATTCTGCGCGAAAGTACCGCAGTTACGACTATGTGGTTCAGTATCTTGCTGATATACGGTCTATTCGCTCTAAAAGGTGGCACCCAAAGCTGGGATGAATTTGTCACGTTCCTACAAAATCCCGTCATCCTGCTGATTAATATCACCACTCTGCTAGGTGCTCTGCTGCATACTAAAACCTGGTTCGAGCTGGCGCCGAAGGCAGCTAACGTAGTGATAAAAAGCGAAAAGATGGGACCTGAGCCAGTAATCAAACTGCTATGGGCCGTCACTATTATCGTCACCACGATTATCTTAGGTATAGCCTTACTTTAACTTCAAGGAGGATCTAATGAATCAAATACCTAAACGTTCCGATGAACCGATTTTTTGGGGATTATTTGGTGCCGGTGGTATGTGGGGCGCAATTGTGGCTCCAGCCATTATTTTACTGGTAGCCATCCTTTTACCATTGGGAGTAGCACCGGAAGCGTTAAGTTACGAGCGAATTCTGGCTTTCTGTCAGAGCCTTATTGGTCGTGCGTTCCTATTACTCATGATTATTCTACCGCTATGGTGCGGTGCACACCGTATCCACCACGGTATGCATGACCTGAAAATTCATATCCCTGCGAGTAAATGGATTTTCTACGGCCTGGCAGCGATTCTGAGTATTGTCGCTATCATCGGCGTTTTTACTCTGTAATCGAATAGCAACGAGCCGAAGTTATAAATACTTTCAGCGTAAAGATTTATGTGCGTAAATACATGAAACGTGTAGAAGCTGCACTGCCAAAATGCGAAACTTTTGGAGTGCAGTTCAATATTAACTGGACAATTTCAGCCCGATAATACCGGCGATAATCAGAGCAAAACTTAGAATCCTGGCAAAACTCGCAGATTCACCGAACACTATAATGCCAAAAATAGCAGTACCCACCGCACCTATTCCAGTCCACACCGCATAAGCTGTACCTATTGGTAAGCCTTTCATTGCATAAGCAAGCAACCCCATACTGAGCGCTACAGCACCAGCTGTAATAAGGCTCGGTATCAACCGGGTAAAACCATGAGTATATTTCAGGCCAATCGCCCAGACGACTTCGAATAAACCAGCAATAACAAGAATAAACCAGGACATATCAAAGCCCCATAATAATTGAGAGGTCGTCCCCAGAAAACGGCAGTATATCCAAGTCGTCCCGGATAACCATTAGAAAGAAATAGAGGCAAATTATAATCGCGAAAAGTTGCAGTATCAATAACACAGCATTATGTGTTCAGAAGAAAAACCACAGTCTGCTTCCAGAACTGCGGCTTTTATCGAATACAGTCGGTAATTATTTTACGCGAGAAACGTATTCACCAGAACGAGTATCCACTTTAATCACTTCACCGATTTGAACGAACAGAGGTACTTTAACTACAGCACCAGTGCTCAAGGTTGCTGGTTTGCCACCCGTACCTGCGGTATCACCTTTCAGACCTGGATCAGTATCAGTAATTTCTAATTCAACAAAGTTTGGTGGAGTCACAGAGATAGGCTGACCATTCCACAGCGTCAGGATACATTCAGCTTGTTCCACTAACCATTTCGCATTATCGCCAACTGCTTTTTCATCAGCCGCTAACTGTTCGAAGGTTTCGTTATTCATAAAGTGCCAAAACTCACCATCGTTATATAGGTAAGTCAGGTTCATATCTATCACGTCAGCAGATTCTACAGAGTCAGTAGATTTGAAGGTCTTTTCCAGCAGTTTACCGGAAATCAGCTTACGAATACGGACACGGGCAAACGCCTGACCTTTACCCGGCTTCACGAATTCACTTTCAAGAATAGCGCACGGCTCGCCATCTAACATGATTTTAAGACCTGAACGGAATTCATTGGTACTATAAGTAGCCATGGAGATCCTCTTTTAAACAAAATGGCTTAGCCAAAAAATGGCGCACATTATAACCCCAAAGATCATCATCAGAGAAGACTGGTTGAAACAACTGACAGATGTTATTACCGATCCTGATGAATTATTACAATTATTATCTTTAGATAAACACCCGACATTGAGTAAAGGTAGCGATGCACGTCGCCTGTTTCCATTACGGGTACCTAGAGCTTTCGCTGCCCGTATGCAGGCAAACGATCCTAATGATCCGCTATTACTTCAAGTTATAACGACACCAGAGGAATTCACGCTTACGCCGGGTTTTTCCACCGACCCTCTGGATGAACAACGCAGTGCTGTCCCCGGTCTATTACATAAATACCGTAATCGCGCACTGTTGCTAGTTAAAGGAGGATGTGCGGTTAACTGCCGTTATTGCTTCCGACGTCATTTCCCATACGAAGATAACAAAGGTAATAAACGCAATTGGCAACAAGCGTTAGATTACATTCAGCAACATCCTGAACTTGATGAGATTATCTTCTCTGGTGGCGATCCTTTAATGGCAAAAGATCACGAACTTGACTGGTTAATCAGCAATCTGGAAAAGATTTCCCATATCAAACGACTACGTATTCACACTCGTCTGCCTGTGGTTATTCCTGCCCGGATCACAACAACGCTTTGCGATCGACTGGCACAATCGAGATTACAGGTAATCATGGTGACACATATCAATCACGCTAATGAGATCGACCAATCCTTACGGAACAGTATGATGTTGCTGAAACAAGCAGGTATTACGTTACTAAATCAAAGTGTGCTGTTACGCGGTATCAATAATCATCCTGATACTCTGGCTGATTTGAGCAACGCTCTGTTTGATGCAGGTATTCTACCTTATTACATTCACGTGCTGGATAAAGTACAAGGAGCCGCTCATTTTGCGATCAGCGATGAAGAAGCCAAGAGGCTTATCCGGAAATTACTGACAAAAATTTCAGGTTATTTAGTACCACGTCTGGCAAGGGAAATCGGCGGAGAGCCGAGTAAGACACCTCTTGATTTGGGATTAAGACAAAAGTGACAAAAAATTCATGCCCGGATACTTTTCAGCCGGGCATACCATTCAAATTCTGAATGCTATTACTAGCATTTATAGACCTGACCAATCATCTTACTGTCCAATGGAGCAAAGCTCGATAACAGGCTTTCACTCGGACTGGTGACTCCATATATCACATTTCCCCCCATGACTGCGGCTTTATTGCGTAAATCATTGGCTGCCCCACGCATTGAGCTGCTTTCATTACTTACACCAGTCATCCAATTGCTTTGAGTACCTGTTACTTCACCTAATAACTGACACTCACTGCCGGGCTTAGTATCAACAAATCGAACCTGTGAACCACCAGAAGTTAATTGGTTAGTGGTTGTACACCCTGCCAATAGTAACAATACTGAAGCACTGAGCAAAACTTTAATTCGCATGTTTTTCCTCACTCATTGTTGGAAATTCGACAATTAATCATCAATATACCTTGTTGTACACCAATATCGCAAAAAATAATTTATAAAGTCATCCTTCAGTAAAGTGTTTAGGTCAAAAATATTTTATACCAAGGTGAATACAGTAAGAAAATAGAGGAAAATAATCGAATAAATAACATGAATAAGTTTGATAAATGCTTTATCTTCAAAAAACATCACTCATTAATCAATACATAAATTATCTATTAAAAAAGCCTTTTATCCATGATATTGACTACCAGATAGAACACTAAAAATATTATTATATGCAATACTAAAAGTCATAATGTAAATATTTAATTCATTAACCCTCTTACAGCAAGATCTTGAATAAACTTATAATAATCATCTGACATATATTTCCTGTTGGCATATTTATGTTTATTTTTCCATCTTATAAATTCAATTCCCATGTTGCGAATGATATTAAACTTAAACCATCTCACTCAAAACACTATTAAAACATCTATACCCGTTATCTTTCAAGTTGCCTCTTTGTTGGCTGTACTCACTCACCCCGGTCACATAGTTACCTATGCTCCCGGGGATTCGCTCCCTTGCCGTCGCGATGCATCTTGAAATCCATAGGGTATATCGACAGTTTTGATTTGATAATATCTCACGACAATTTTTTATTGAGCAATTATCTGACGTTATATCCCATAAAAACTCCACCGGTTAAAAGAGTTAAAAGGGTTAAAAGGGTTAAAAGGGTTAAAAGGGTTAAAAGGGTTAAAAGGGTTAAAAGGGTTAAAAGGGTTAAAAGGGTTAAAAGGGTTAAAAGGGTTAAAAGGGTTAAAAGGTTATACTTATATGAATTTCAGGTGAATCTTATTATGTGTAAATAATGATACTTTTTTAACATGGATTCAAGAAACTGAGTCCCATTTGGATAGAAATACCTCCATTGACACCACGATAATGCGCCATCAAACATTTTCGTGGCATCATAATCATATTTTTCGACTATCACCATCCATCACCAATGTGGATACGCTCTGTCAGATAGTCCAGAAATACCCGTATCCGTGATGGGAGTTGCCTACCTTGGCCGACAAAAACTGCATATATTTCTTCCTTATCGCCAGGATTATAGTTCTCAAGTACAGGTAGCAACAAACCGTTCCGAATATCAGCATCCACATGGAAACGAGCTAATCGTGCTAAGCCAAGTCCTGCTATTGCAGCTTTACGCATGGTTTCTCCATCACCAAGTAGCAAGTTCCCTGAAGGCAATTGTTGCCCCCACTCTTCCGAATCGATGAAAGGCCAAGCTTTCATATGACGGGTAAAGCCAAAACCAAGTCGATTGTAGCGCCCCAGATCGCTAGGCATAGAGGGTATTCCCATCCTTTCAAGGTACGAAGGAGATCCTACCACAACCATTCGACTTGCCCCCAACTTGCGTACCATGAAGCATGAATCGTCCAGAGGACCGGTGCGAATCGCCACATCGCTACGATCATCAAGTAAATCCACTATCAAGTCACATAATGAGATGTCGAGTGTGATCTCTGGGTAGCGTTGCAGGAAATCCGGTAGTAAAGGCATCAAGCAATGTTTTCCAAACGCAACATGACAATTCACACGTATCCGTCCACGTAGCGCGGTTCCCTGATTTGCTTCTTGTTCTGCGGCTATGATGTCCTCCAAAATTCTGACACTACGTTCATAGAAAACAGAACCCTCAGCCGTTAACTGAAGTTTACGTGTCGTTCTATTCAACAGCCGTACACCAAGTCGCATCTCCAGTCGATTAATAAGCTTACTGACTGCTGATGGCGTCATGTCGAGCTTGCGAGCAGCGGCAGAGAGACTCTCCGACTCAATGACCTGAACGAATACCGCCATTTCTGTAGATCGATTAAATTTGTGCATAGATATTTGAATTATTTTCCAAAGTCCTATGAATAAATGAATTTTAGTCTAATAAACTCATTTTTTCTAAGTTTAAGGAAATATTTTTTTCCTTAAGAATTTCCCCTATGCCAAATCATCTTTATTACTTACGCTTTTTAAGCTAATGAAGAGAGCAATCACTTTGTAAAGCCGTAGTTTCACATGGAGCAGGAGCAGTGTTGCACAAACTTTAATCACGAGTATAGCAGCACTACAGAAGGAAACAGGAGAAGAGAACGTTTAGCAAGAGCAGTCCCTTGTATCGTTCATTGGAACATCAGCAAAAATAAAGTTGACGGGAAAGCACTTCAGCTATCCTAGTAGACTTATCACTTAGTAAACACGATGCCGTTTCATCACAATATTGGAAACAACATCACTTCAACGTACGTTTTTCATGAATATTACGGAAATACAGGCTTTCACCCCTATCTGAAATCAGACCCGGAGACCGATATCCAGACTTGAACCTCAGCCCGGATATCGGATTTTTTTAAATGCTATTTTAGCGGGGTGGGAATATTCACCACGATATTAATCGGTGACCACTATTAATCGGTGACCACTATGGACGTAACCCGCTCGGCTAGCGACCTACGCGGCTATTACATCATGCCGCCCATACCGCCCATGCCACCCATACCGCCTGCTGCACCTAAATCAGCTTTATCATCTTTAGGCAGATCAGTGATCATACATTCAGTGGTGATCATCAGACCAGCGATAGATGCTGCAAATTGCAGTGCAGAACGGGTCACTTTGGTTGGATCCAAAATACCCATTGCGATCATATCGCCATACTGTTCAGTCGTTGCGTTATAACCGTAGTTGCCTTCACCTGCTTTCACGCTGTTTGCGATAACAGATGGCTCTTCACCTGAGTTATCAACGATCTGACGTAAAGGAGCTTCCATCGCACGCATTGCAACACGGATACCTACGTTTTGATCTTCGTTATCGCCTTTCAGACCAGCAATAGCCGCTGCAACGCGAACCAGTGCAACACCACCACCAGCTACTACGCCTTCTTCTACTGCTGCGCGAGTTGCATGCAGAGCATCGTCAACGCGAGCGCGTTTTTCTTTCATTTCAACTTCTGTTGCAGCACCAACTTTGATAACAGCAACACCACCAGCCAGTTTAGCTACGCGCTCTTGCAGTTTTTCACGGTCATAATCAGAAGTGGACTCTTTGATCTGCTGATTGATCTGATTAACACGGCCTGCAATTGCAACTTCTTCACCAACGCCATCAATGATGGTGGTGGTATCTTTGTTGATAACGATACGTTTTGCCTGACCCAGATCTTCCAGAGTTGCTTTTTCCAACTCCAAGCCAATCTCTTCAGAAATAACATTACCGTTAGTCAAGACAGCGATATCTTGCAGCATAGCTTTACGGCGGTCACCGAAGCCAGGCGCTTTAACCGCAGCAACTTTGACGATGCCACGCATGGTATTAACAACCAGAGTTGCCAGTGCTTCACCTTCAACATCTTCAGCAACAATCAGCAAAGGCTTGCTTGCCTTAGCTACACCTTCCAGAACGGGTAACAGTTCACGGATGTTGGAGATTTTTTTATCTACCAGAAGAATATATGGGTTTTCTAATTCAACAGAACCGTTTTCTGGTTTGTTGATAAAATAAGGAGAGAGGTAACCACGGTCGAACTGCATACCTTCAACGACATCCAGCTCGTCTTCCAAGCCAGTACCTTCTTCAACGGTGATTACACCTTCTTTACCAACTCTATCCATCGCTTCTGCGATCAATTTACCCACAGTTTCGTCGGAATTCGCGGAGATAGTACCTACCTGAGCAATAGAGGTGGAATCTGAGCAAGGTACGGACAGCTTTTTCAGCTCTGCAACTGCTGCAACTACGGCTTTATCGATGCCACGCTTCAGATCCATTGGGTTCATGCCAGCGGCTACGGCTTTCAGACCTTCAGTAACAATAGACTGAGCCAATACAGTTGCGGTCGTTGTACCGTCGCCCGCAGCATCATTCGCTTTAGAGGCAACTTCTTTCACCATCTGAGCACCCATGTTTTCGAACTTGTCTTCCAGTTCAATTTCACGAGCGACGGTAACACCGTCTTTGGTGATTGTAGGAGCACCGAAAGATTTATCCAGCACAACGTTACGGCCTTTAGGGCCAAGGGTTACTTTTACTGCATCAGCAAGAATATTCACACCACGTAGCATCTTAACGCGAGCGTCGCTACCAAATTTTACGTCTTTAGCTGCCATTGTTTCTTTCCTTTAAATTCGTTCAGTTAAGAAGATCTAAGCGCAACAATTACGCTTCAACAATTGCCAGAATGTCGCTTTCAGACATGATCAACACTTCTTCGTTGTCGATCTTCTCTGATTTAACACCGTAACCATCGTTAAAAATAACGATATCTCCAACTTTCACACACAGTGCTTTTACATCACCGTTTTCAAGGATGCGGCCATTGCCCACAGCCAAAACTTCGCCACGAGTGGATTTACCCGCAGCAGTGCCAGTCAGCACAATACCGCCAGCAGATTTTGATTCAACTTCTTTACGCTTGACGATTACACGATCATGCAATGGACGAATATTCATTGATAGCTCTCCTATAAGAAAGTCCATATCAGGTAAGAGGATTGATACCAGTACGCTTTCATTAAACCAGTATCATAATAAATTAAATGGGGACCTACTTATGATACTTCAAGGGCAGGCAAAAAAATATTTTACTTTTTTCTTGCCCACAGAAAAAAACCGATGATTAAACCAAACATTCAGAAAATAACCGCTTATCAATGAGGCTTATGCTCGTCGTCATCGGGTTTATGGTCTTTCAACGTTCGGGAGGGGTCATCCTGCTTACGCTCGTATTCCCCCTCAAAAGTATTACTATCCCGTCTAAATCCACCACTATTATGAGGACGATAGAAATTGATATGTGGCATCAGTTTCATCACTAATGTTTTTTGAACCGGTGGCAATAACAACAACAATCCAAGAAAATCCGTAAAAAAACCGGGGAGGAGTAACAGGAAACCCGCCAGTAAAAGAGAGACGCTTTTTATCATTTCCGCAGCCGGACTCTCCCCATTAATCAGCTTCTGCTGGATCTGGATAAAATTCTTTATGCCCTGACTGCGTACCAAAGAGATACCGATACAAGAAGTAAACAACACCAGTAACAGAGTCAACAATACACCTAGTTCAGAGGCAACACGCACAAATAAGGCTGACTCGATATAGACAAGCAAAAATATCAGGATAAATGGCAACCAACGCACTTGGTGCTCCTTCAATTGATTTGGATGAACAGGTTGTATCCTGAATAAATCATATCAACAAAATCCAAGGGACAACCAAATTAATATTTTTTCAGTTTATTAAAGATATAATTGGGGTCACAGCTATCGTTTTCAATCCGCTGAAAATCTTTCTAATTAGATACGAAATTGTGATAGATATCACATATATCAAATCAGACTAAACAAATACCACTATAAAGTGATCCAGATTCAATGCATTTATTGCTAACCAGCATATGATCACGCTGGCCATCCGGTGATAAAAAGTTCATATCATAACTATTGCAGTTGGCAACATAATGATTTAACGAACGCATAATTAGACAGTAAAAACGTCATCTAATAAGAAGGTTCTCATGTCAAACAACATTCGTATCGAAGAAGACCTGTTAGGTAAACGAGAAGTTCCTGCTGAAGCCTATTATGGTATTCACACCTTACGTGCGATTGAAAACTTCCATATCAGTAACAACACCATTAATGATGTACCCGAATTTATCCGTGGCATGGTGATGGTAAAAAAAGCCGCAGCCCTAGCTAACAAAGAACTGCAAACGATTCCTAAAAAAATTGCAGATATCATCATCAAAGCATGTGACGAAGTACTCTATACCGGCAAATGCATGGATCAGTTTCCAGTCGATGTATTTCAGGGTGGTGCCGGTACTTCACTCAACATGAATACCAACGAGGTTCTGGCAAACATTGGTCTGGAACTGTTAGGCCATAAAAAAGGCGAATATGAGTATCTGAATCCCAATGACCATCTGAATAAAAGCCAGTCAACTAACGACGCCTACCCAACCGGCTTCCGTATCGCAGTTTATAACGCCATCCTAAAACTGATCGAATCTATTGAACTGTTAATTGCGGGCTTCGATAAAAAAGCTAAAGAATTTAACGACATCCTAAAAATGGGTCGTACCCAATTACAGGATGCTGTTCCTATGACACTGGGGCAAGAATTCAACGCATTCTCTATCCTGCTGAAAGAAGAAGTTAAAAACCTAAACCGAACCTCTGAATTACTGCTGGAAGTTAACCTTGGTGCTACTGCTATCGGTACCGGCTTGAATACCGCGCCAGGTTATCAGAAGTTGGCGGTTGAAAAACTGGCTGAAGTTTCAGGTCTTCCTTGCATACCAGCCGAAGATCTAATTGAAGCAACCTCTGACTGTGGAGCTTATGTTATGGTCCACGGTGCTCTGAAGCGCCTGGCTGTCAAACTGTCTAAAATCTGCAATGACCTGCGTTTGCTTTCTTCTGGCCCTCGTACTGGCCTGAATGAAATCAACCTACCAGAATTACAGGCAGGCTCTTCTATTATGCCAGCAAAAGTGAACCCGGTTATTCCAGAAGTTGTGAATCAGGTTTGCTTCAAAGTTATTGGTAACGATATTTGTGTTACTATGGCATCCGAAGCAGGCCAGTTACAGCTCAATGTAATGGAACCTGCTATCGGTCAGGCCATGTTTGAATCTATCTCCCTGCTAAGCAACGCTTGCCGCAACCTGGTAGAAAAATGCGTTAATGGCATCACGGCTAACAAAGAAGTTTGCGAAAATTTCGTATTCAACTCGATCGGTATCGTGACATATCTGAACCCATTCATCGGTCACCACAATGGTGACATTGTTGGTAAAATTTGTGCTGAAACCGGTAAAAGTGTTCGTGAAGTCGTGCTGGAACGAGGTCTACTGACCGAAACTCAATTGGATGACATCTTCTCTGTAGAGAACCTAAAATGCCCATCTTACAAGGCAAAACGTTTTGACGATTAAGTTGTTGAATATAATAAAAAATAGCTCTTAGCAACAAGGCACGCAACTCCAACTGGATAGCGTGCCTTTTTACTTCCCTACATGCACAAAGTATTAACCTAAAATTTTCAAATTTTTAATTATTTCAAGGAGTCACTATTATGTTAGCCGTAGAATTGATTATCGTTCTGCTGGCCATCTTCCTGGGTGCAAGATTAGGGGGAATTGGCATTGGATTTGCCGGTGGTCTTGGCGTTCTGGTGCTGGCTGTAATTGGCGTTAAACCAGGGCATATCCCATTCGATGTTATTTCCATCATTATGGCCGTTATCGCCGCTATCTCTGCAATGCAGGTTGCCGGCGGTCTGGATTACTTGGTTCAGCAAACTGAAAAACTGCTGCGTAAAAATCCAAAATACATCACGATACTCGCACCTATCGTTACCTATTTCCTGACGCTGTTTGCAGGTACGGGCAACATCTCTCTGTCAGCTCTGCCTGTCATTACTGAAGTTGCGAAAGAACAAGGCATTAAGCCATGCCGTCCACTTTCCACTGCGGTTGTAGCGGCCCAAATTGGCATCACCGCCTCACCCATTTCCGCGGCGGTCGTTTATATGTCTTCTCTGATGGAAGGCCACGGCGTTAGCTATATCCATCTGTTAATGGTGCTATTACCATCCACTTTCTCCGCTATTGTTCTGATGTCTTTCATCATCGCCTGGATGTTCAATTCCAAACTATCTGATGACCCCATTTATCTGAAACGTCTGGAAGAAAACCTGGTAACTCTGCGTGGCAGCAAACAGATTGAGATCAAACCAAGGGCTAAAGCTTCTGTTCTGTTATTCCTGTCGGGTGTTATCAGTGTTGTTATTTACGCTATCGTCAACAGCCCAAGCATCGGCCTGATTGCAGAACCCCTGATGAACACTACTCACGCTATTCTGATCATTATGTTGAGTGTTGCAACTATCACCACCATGTTCTGTTCAGTTGATACTGACGCTATTCTGAACTCCAGTACCTTTAAAGCGGGTATGAGCGCATGTATCTGTATTCTGGGTGTTGCATGGCTAGGAGATACTTTTGTACAGGCGAACATGGATTGGATTAAAGGCACCGCTGGAGAGTTAATCCACTCTCAACCTTGGTTGCTAGCGATTATTTTCTTCTTCTGTTCCGCCCTACTCTATTCTCAGGCAGCTACCGCAAAAGCGTTGATGCCGATGGCTTTGGCTCTGAACGTCACTCCATTGACTGCCATTGCCTCTTTCTCCGCAGTTTCTGGATTGTTTATTCTACCTACTTATCCAACCTTAGTTGCCGCAGTTCAAATGGATGACACCGGCACGACCCGTATCGGCCGTTTTGTATTTAATCATCCATTCTTTATCCCTGGAACCATTGGGGTTGCTCTAGCTGTTGCCTTCGGTTTCCTATTCGGCAGTATGATCCTTTAATTCTCTGCCTGCCAATAACCGCTTAATATAGGGGCGTATACCGCCCCTATATACTCTCTTCTACCAAGCGATATATTTTCTCTGAAAACCTTCAATAACTGTCTTAATCTTAACCAGAACACTTTCTGGTCTGGCCGCCTTCGGTTATAGTGCTGAATCTGTTTCATTCGATTAGCGATCATTATCTTTATGATTAAACGTACTCTGATGCTATTTTTGCTGCTTTGCAGCCCCCTCCTTACCCCAACGGCAGCAAACGCGCTGTTTGAACAGCCGGGGCAAAACCCATATTTGCCAGTAGATCAGGCATTCATGTTTGATTTTCAGCAAAAAAACGACAAATTGACGTTAGACTGGCAGATCAAACCGGGTTATTACCTTTATCGCAAACAACTTCATATTGAGCCGCAACAGGCCACACTAGGTAAAATCACGTTGCCACAAGGTACAGCTCATCGAGATGAATTCTTTGGTGAAACTGAAGTTTATTTCCAACAACTCATCGTCAATGTTCCTGTTACAAAGGCGAACAACAATTCTAATATCGTTGTCACTTATCAAGGCTGTGCCGCCGCAGGATATTGCTATCCACCTGAAACCCGCCTTGTTCCATTGAGTGCAGTTATTCCATCAAAAACAACTGACGCCATACCTGCTGAACCTGTTCACAAAACGCCAGAAAGTGCATCGAATGACCAACAACATTTACCTTTCTCACCACTCTGGGCAATTTTGATTGGCATCGGTATCGCCTTTACACCTTGTGTACTACCGATGTATCCATTGATTTCCAGCATTATTCTTGGCAGCCAACGCCCTAAAAGCCTGAGACAGATATTTTGGTTAGCGCTAAGCTATGTTCAAGGCATGGCAGTCACCTATACGCTACTTGGATTGATTGTAGCGGCTGCCGGTCTACAATTTCAGGCCGCACTGCAACATCCGTATGTACTGATCGGCTTATCAGTATTGTTTATTCTGCTGGCACTGTCGATGTTCGGCCTCTATTCTCTGCAACTGCCTTCCGCTGTTCAGACGCGCTTAGTCAACTGGAGTAACCAGCAAAAAAACGGTTCACTTTTCGGTGTATTCGCTATGGGTGCGTTAGCGGGATTAATTTGCTCTCCTTGTACTACCGCGCCTTTAAGCGCGATTCTGCTCTACATTGCTCAAAGTGGTAATACCGTGGCAGGTGGCCTAACCCTTTATCTTTACGCTTTGGGAATGGGATTACCGCTCATTGCTGTCACCCTATTTGGTCACAAACTCCTGCCACGCAGTGGGCCTTGGATGCAGTATGTTAAAGAAGCTTTTGGCTTCATTATTCTTGCGCTACCCATTTTCCTGCTGGAAAGGGTTATCGGTGATGCATGGGGAATACGATTATGGAGCCTGCTAGCAGTCAGTTTCCTAGGATGGGGATTTGTTCTGACGATTAGAAGCCAAAACGGTTGGGTACGAGTCATACAACTGATATTGTTAATTTTGATGCTGATAGCTACCCGCCCATTGCAGGATTGGTTTTGGGGTACAACGGTCACACAACAGTCGCAACACAGTTTAAATTTCCGCCAGATAAATAACTGGCAGGAATTAGAACAGATAATGACACAAAACAGCCATAAAACCGTTATGCTTGATTTCTATGCTGACTGGTGTACCGCTTGTAAAGAATTTGAAAAATATACTTTCAGCGATCCACAAGTTCAGTCACAACTAGGTGATACCTTACTGTTACAGGCCAATGTCACGAACAACAGCCCGCAACAGAAGCAGCTTTTAGAAAAACTTAGCGTTCGGGGATTGCCGACTATTCTGTTTTTTGATTCTCAGGGGAAAGAGATCCCCGATTCACGGGTAAATGGTTTTATGGATGCAACCCACTTTAATGAGCATTTGCAACATCTGCCAAAATGATTCAGAAGGAGAACACCATGCAACGAGAACAAGTTCTTAGTCATGCCTTAAACTTACTGGAGCAACATGGCTTATCCATCACAACTGAGGTACTTTTTGGCTCGCTTAACATGGATATCGAATATCTCAAGCAGTTCTGGCCCGATCGGGAAGCTCTACTTTATGACTGTCTACGTTATCACGGCCAACAGATTGAAGTCTGGCAGCGACAGATATTACTGGATGAAACTCTGACACCAGAGCAGAAGCTACTGGCTCGTTACACAGCCCTTGATGAAAAAGTAAAGGAGAAACGCTACCCAGGCTGCCTATTTATCGCAGCCTGTAGCGCATTCCCTGAATCTGACCACCCTATCCATCAATTAGCTGAATTACAAAAACAGAGTTCTTCCCGTTACACCACCGAGCTATTACATCAACTGGATATTGAAGATTGCGAACTCGTTGCTAAACAGATGGAACTGATTCTGGAAGGTTGCCTGAGTAAGCTACTACTCAAACGGGATATTGGTGATATCACTACGGCAAAACTGCTGGCAGAAGATGTTTTAGCTATTGCCTTATGCCGCAAAAATGGTGCGTTAAGTTAACAAAAATCAGCCTAAGATGAACAACCACACAAATTCCGAGCAAAAAGAAAGCAATCAATCCGCTTTTATCATTTTTTATCAGAAAGGCATTGACGACTTAGGCTGAATACGGTTTAATGCGCCCCGTTGCCCGGATAGCTCAGTCGGTAGAGCAGAGGATTGAAAATCCTCGTGTCGGTGGTTCGATTCCGCCTCCGGGCACCAATTCAAGGTGCGTTGGTTAGGAGATAAAAACTCGACGGCCCACTCAATACAAGAACCCGGATGCATAACTGTAGTTGGTTTGGCTTTTCAGTACTTCGATACTGAATTGAACATAAGGGTTACCAAGCTAGGATACCTAAAAATTTAGGCGTCAATTTTTTCTTTGGCGAAAGACTTGCAAGTTCTATTGCACCTGTCAATCCATCCAAACTAAAATCAATGAATTCATTAACACGATATTGTTTATTATTGGTTGCTCAGCTTTCTTATTATTAATCAGAATAGGGTTAGTTATAAAAGATTGCCTCAGTTCAAAAAGATTCCCCATCTTGTAACAAGGAATTTATGTAGAAAAGACAGGTTCAGCCAGCAGCGAGAATATTCTGTTTTATCCTATTAACATTCTTCTCTCTGTGGCTCAACATCGATGTACAGCATCAACTCACACTCCAGCAAATGCGCAATCTTACTATTCCAAGTAACACCTTTCAGCCCGACCTGATGCAACACATATCCACGCAATGCTAGTACCTGCTGGCGGATCACTTAAGCAGGCCGATTGTTCACACCTGAAAACATCAGGAATGTATTCACCACCTTGCAATAACTTGACCGTAAGCCTTCGATGGGTTTGATCATGATCTGCTTCTACTACAGGAGGAATGATTCGACCGGAGCCCGGAGACAGGAAGGGCTTTGCGCCCCTCCTGTGGTTTCTCCTGCTAACTCAAGACAGCGGTGGCACCAGCGCCGCCTGCGTAGCCTGACGGTTTTGCGGCAGGTGCTCGCGGGCACCGCCGATATCAGGGAACGAGGCCATCGCCCCGCTCAGCTTCGCTAGGCTCGGCCCCTCCGTGTCCGGGACAGCAGCAACGGAATGAATCGCATGAGGCATGATGACGGGTTGTCTACTGGCCCAAGACAGCTCTACCAGCCCCCCTTTGGTGTAACTCCTCTGAGTAAAGTTCTTGACCAGATGGTCCACTCCCATCACCAGCGAAGAACCTTCCAGTTCGATTTGCAAATGCTGGTGCGTCACCGCCTGGCTACCGAACACCTTGCGCATCACCAAGGTCGTGCCATTGGTCGAGTCAGTCAGCATCAAGTTATCCTCATGGCGGCTCACGAGGATTTTTTCCGCATCAACCACCGGAATGATCAAGCGGTCCAGGGCCTGGCCCGGGTCATCGTTGTCAATGATAACCGTGCGGTAATACGACCACATCTCTTGGCTGAGGCGGTAGGTATCGTTATCGGCACCGCCATGCAACACCACACTGTCAACACCGGCGATCAGCGGTGGGGTCAAGTCGTCCCGGCGACCATCCGCGCCCCCGCTCCGAATTAACAACGACGAACCAATACGCTCGACACTAGTGTAATGATTCAGCTTCTGCACACCATCGTCCTTGACCCGGTATAGCGCCTGGTTCGTTGGGCTGTACACATATGCGCCCTTCTTCCCGGTAGCAATTCCGATGAAACGCAGATTGTCTTTAGCCTGGATGCTACCGCAGGAGAACACTTGACCGCTGCCGACATCGAACCAGCCTTGTGTGTCATCGCCTTGCAAGGTCAGCACGCCTTTGGCTCGCCACTGACCAGCGATCTTAGCAAGTGCCTGTGGCAGACGAGCGAAGTTGTCCTGTTGCCAGCCTTTGTCGACGGCGACCAACTGCAATTTACCGTCATTGGTTCGCAATAGGATCTCGCCTTTGACGGTGGTCAGGCGTAGCCCGGCATCGACTTGCTCCGCCGCCTTGAGGTGCAGTCCAGACGCCAGCTCACTGGCGGCGGGAAGCTGTGGCGAAACCTCAAGCACCTCGTCGGTACCGAACGCGGCAGCCAGCGCATCGGCAGTCATAGGCGGCTGACGATACAACTTGCCGCTGGCGGGTTCGAACAGTCGCGCACCGGAGCCATCCGCTTCAAAACCCAAGAACTGCAAACGCTTATCTTGCAGGGGGGCCGAAGCCACGACTACCTGACCGTTGTGGTACCACACTGGCAGCAGGCTCTTGCCGTCGGTACCCTTGACCCCGAACACTGCCAGAGTAGCTCTGCCGTCGGCGACGCTAGCCAGGTCCTGCCACCAGTGGGTACGTCCCTTGAGCCAATGCTCGTTGACCGCTTCGTAGCTAAGCTGCCCCAGTGCATCGAGCCGGGCCACACGCCCATCCTCAGTGATGACAAGCAAGCTGCCGTTCAGATTGACCAGGTTGGCTAACGCTGGAGTACTGATGCGTAATGCTGTGGGATGGCTGGCGTCGAGAACAGCCTGCCCGGGACCTTCCTGTCGGAACAGGGCCTTTTGCTCTTTACTGTAGAAGAAAAACACTTCCTTGTCGCCGGGCTGCAACATGCTCCCCGCTAACACCAGGTCGGCCGGGATCGGCCAGGCACTGCGGGTTTGTTCGTACTCTTTAAAGTGCGGGGACTGATCTGCCAGTGGCGCCAGATTCGGCTTGATCAGTGTCCCGTCGCCGGGACGTATCCAGTAGCGGTGCGCCACGCCAGCCGCATCCACGCCGAACACCGTGACTAGCTCCGCACTGGTCGGCTGGATCAACCGTGCGCCCAATATATACGTCGGAGTCTCACGCTGTATACTTTTGCTCTCGTAGTAGCCCTTGAGTATAGTCTTGAGCTCATCACTATGCCGGCTGGTACGTGCTAAAAGCTGGAGCAGCGCATCATCACCCACCGCACTGACCAACTCCATTCGATCATCGAGTATCCGATAGCACAGCTCAGCTTCCTTCTCTAGTTCAGCCTCCTTCTCTTTTAGTCGATAACGGCGTGCCAGGTAGACCGCATCTCCCTCCTGCCATAGCCGACTGATCTTACCCGCATTTTGATTAAACCATGGCTCAAACTGCACATCGACCTGTCCGGTGGCGATGTCTACCCGCCACGTCGCCGCATTGTCGGCGTCGTAGAAATAGGCATGGTCACCCATCACCGCACCCAATTGGGCATGTCTGGTCTGTTCGTGGGTGGCGTTGGTGAACAACATCCGCTCCTTGCCTACATCGTAAAACGCTCGACCAACATCTCGCCCGTTGTGGCTGTAGTTCTCCACCACTACGTACTGCCCGTGCAACTGATGCGCTTTGGCCAGATCACTCAGGTGCTGCTCAATTTGCTGGCCGGGCACCTGCCACTTACTCGCATCTTCGCTTACCACCTGAGTTGTCAGGCCAGCAAAGTCAACTTCGCGCACCTCTCCCTTGCCGTTGACCACCAATACCTGCCCGTTCTGGATCGGATCGCGTTCGACTACCACCCCGCCGACCACCAGTTGGTTCTTCGACACGCTGATGCTGTCACTGGCGAGCTGACTGCTATCGATGATCCAGCGCGATAATGCACTCGCACTATCGCTCGTGAGCTTAACTTGGGTGCCTTCGTTGAGGCCGATCAGGTACTCGCCACCCGCTCCCTTGATCTCGTAGCGCAAAAAGCCGTGTAGCTCTTTGGGTAGCTCGGGCACCACCAGTTGCCGGTTGCGCTGATCGAGTATCACCTCGATTGGGGTGTCGACGTACTCATGATGAATCCTGCGGATTGTCTCCTCACCCGGAAAGATATAAAAGTCGTAGTCAAACCGCTTGTCTTCCTCTAGCCTGCGTATCACGTCGAAACCAGCATCATGGCGTGTGGTGGTGCCAGGGAGCAGCATGTATTCGTAACTGATGTAAGACTTAGGTGTGCCCGGCAGGATCACGACATTGCTGTCGCCGTGTTCAAGAGGCCGGGAGATATCCTTGTAACCAATACCGCTACGCACTTCGATAGCCTGACCACGATCATGGACCATTCGCGGAAAGTCACCGACCCAGAAGAAGTAATTGATTTTCCCCGAACCGGTAGAGCCCGAATGGGTACGGTAGATGTACTGGCTGTCGAAGCTGATCTGGTTCCTGCGCAAGTCAAGGCTCTTGATCACCGCCCCGGCAAGAGGCACCAGCACCTTTTTCTCGTTGTCATATCGATAGCCGTTACCTTTGTACGCCTTGTCGACCGTATCAAAGTAACGGCCTACCGCCTTGGCATCCTCGGCGACCGCACCAAAGGCTTGAGCCAATGCCGTAAAGCCCACCGCGAGTCCGCCAAGGATCACGCTGGCTCCACCGAGTACCGCCCCGGCCGTCGAAGCACCGACCAAACCAGCCCCCACCCCGGCGGTACCAGTGACAAAGCTCGCCGAGTCGAACGCTAACTGGGTACCGAACACCGCCTTCTGCACATCGTTCTCAGCGTAGGCCAATTCATAAGCATCCAGACCGACCATAGCTCCGCCAAACAACACACCGGCACCTTCGTTGACGGTGTGGCCTAGGTTCGAAGCAAAGTCCTTTAACGAGGTTTCGGCGGCCACCACTTCACCGCGCAGCGCCGTACGCACCAACGCGGTGACCTTGGCTATATCCTGTACACCACCGTGAGCCATCTGGACCAAGTTGAGGTAGCTGTGAACCTTGAGCGCGGTGGCCAGATCAGGCGAAGTCACCCCGCTTGCCGCATCGTGGCGGTTCTTGTCGGCAAACCACTGGATTAGCGTCTGAACCGCAAACCCGGCGTTCAGCCCATCCACCGGAGCGGCCTCGCCAACTCCGCCGCGAGGCCGTATCCGGCCGTGCTCCAGGGTAAAGTGCTCGTTCAGTACACCCATGTGCTCATCGACGAAGCGCCGGAATTCAACAAAGGTGCTATCGTTGGTGATCAACCAGCGGGTCTGCTCGGGTTGGTCACGGTTAATGAACTGGACCCGGTAGCGACCTTCCCCCTGGTCTTCCGTCGTAGCGATAATCGGTAGCCAGAGGCTGTCCAGTTGGTGCTCTCGCGCCAGCCGGGTGCTGGCGACTTCGAACCGGGCGCCCCATTGCTCGGCATCAAAGGTCTTCAGTGCAGGGCTCAGTCGCAAGTCTTCCATGACCCGCTCTTGTACACTCACCACCTGCTCGACCTGGTGCCGTTGCCCGATGACACTGGACAGTTCCTCGAATCGGGTCAGGTCAGACACGTTTAGGCCATTACCCACTGGTACCTCAGCCATCTTGCCGGTATCGATCTCAATCAGGTTGAAGGCTGGCACCGATTTGCTGCCGAACGAGCCATAGTGCGCGGCCAGCCCGCGCACCACCAAGTGCTGCTCCATAGCCCTGGACAGACTCTTGGTGTTGTTGAAGGCAAAGATCCCAACATTCGGGTCATAGAAGTAGTAGCGACGGCCTTCGGCCGTGACAGTGCTCCCTACCATCATCGAGTGATTCTGGGTATTGAGTGCAAACATCGAGGTGCTGGTTGTTGCGGCCAGTCGCAACACCACCTCGGACAAATTGAACTGGCCCAGCTCCGTGGAAGCCTGAACGGCCTCAACATTGTAGTGCAGACTGATCAGGCTATTCTTGAGCAGCGTGGAGCTGCCCGCCTGCGGGTCAGCGGAGGCGAAGAACAGCTTTTGTACCAGGCTATTGATGCCAGCCTCTCCACCACCCGCCAATGCCACAGCCATGGTCCTGACCAAAGGGTAGCAACGGCCACCGGTTCGGTCACCGACCAGCGACAAATAAAAGTCCTGTGGTACTAAGCGGTCGAAGACACTGCCGGCGTCATGGAAGTCCTCACTGAACATTGCGGTCTGTCGCAGTACCTTGTCGATGTACTCGGCTTGGCTGATTTCGGTGATGCGACCGCTCAAGGCCCCCCGTTGCTCATGGGTAAGTTTTCCTTCAAGAAACAGGCGTTTCATCTCCAGAACCGACATTTTGTCATCCACTCCGGGGATCTTGATCTCCCGGAAGTTACGCAAACCATCATTGAACCCGCTATCCTGTGCCCCGCGCTGATAGGCCTCGGAGGCCGCGTAACGTTCTCCCACGCTGCTAGTGCGCTCCTCGCCTTGAATGGCCGTATCGTCAATCCGTACCACCGCAACGCTGCCGTCCTTAGCTTTGATCTGCTGCCAGAGCCAAGTCTTTTCGACAGAACTGGCTTCACGCAATACTGGATCGTACTGCGCTCTGTAGTAGTCCTGTGTAAGATTGAGTTGCTTGATCTGCTGGTCGATCAAGGCCGTATCACTTGAGGTACGTCGTGCTTCCTGGAGCTGGTAGCGTTTGTCCGCCACTTGGTCAATGTTGGCTTTGACCTTGGCCTGAACCGCTTCGCGCAACCGGGTCCATGCGGCAATCGCCGGATGCTCAGGAGAAAACGCCCCCTCTGTGTAGACGCCGTCGTTAACTCCTTCGACCGACACCCCAAACTGCGTCGCCACCGTCTTCAGTTGTTGGTGAACCTGCTCGCGGTAAGTGGCGAATTCGGCCTGGTTGCGCTCCGCCACCTGACTGCCGGCAACCTGAATCGAGAGTGGCTCCACACCACCGCGCAACTTCGGCCAGACCATCTGTCCATCTCGTTGATATTCCTGGCTCTGGAACACCAGTTGCCACTCGCCATTGACGTACTGCATGTACGCCGCAGCAAGGCCCTCAGTGGTACCGGATATCTGGTAATCCTTGTAGTCGACCGCCATCACCACATTGTCATACAGAAGCGAGCTGTTGAATCGGCCATCGTGGTAAACCCGGTAGGTATTGTCGTCGATGCTGGTCACCACTAGCGAGCCGCCCGATAGTGTCCCGGTGAACAGAAAGCTCCCTGCGGCCACATGCTTGGGAATGTCCACATAGGCGGGTACCGCATTGGCCTGGTTCGGGCCATTGTAGCCGAGGAAGTACGCCGACACGCTACTTGAAGATATGCTATTAGCATTTTGTTTAGTGTACTCAAGCTCGTATAAGCCTGACCTGACCTTCACCAACTGGGCGCTCCCCTCTGCCGGGAGGTGCCCTGACCTGACCAGCACCTCAGCACTGATGGTGCGGGTTTTGGCGAACAGTGCAGGATCAGTGGCAAACTGACGGATGTCAGCACTGCCTTGTCGGGGCTCAAATCCATCACCTACAGACACCAGCCCGACCTTGAGTTCGAGATCCTTCACCGCCTGCCCCAGCAGCGCCGGTCTTGGACCCATGTAGGTAAAACGCGGTGGATGGAATTCGTCAGCCGCTGGCAAGCCCTGATTAATGATTGGCAAGACCCGCGCTATCACTCCATCATACAGTTCACCCTGCAACTCTCTCTTGCTGCCTTCGGCGCGGTACTTGTCGAACATCTGCAACATATCCTTGCCGATACTGTCCGCACCCTCCGGTTCGTAACGCGCAGCGACATAGAGGGTTTCGAAGAACGAGTGATAGCCGTTACGGATCATGAATGCCGCATTGGCCATCTGGAATTGCCAATACTGCTTGACGCTCAACGCACCACCGAACAATTCCGGCAAGGCATTACTGACGGTCTGGGTGGTCCCGGAAATCCCCCCCACGAACGGGGTGTCCAGGTCATTCATGTAGCGTGTGGCGTCATTCTTCGGGTCCGGACGGAACTGGTTGTAGCTGCGGTACTTATCGTCCTTGATCAGGTACGAATCCTCGTGATACGTCTGCTCCTCAGGGCTGGTATTGAGGATCAGATACGGATCGGGCTGATTCAACCAGTTATTGATCATGACCTTGCCGTCACCCAGCGCAGCGTGAGGATTGACCGGGACCGCAGCCTTAGAAAAGCTATCGGCTACCGGACGCAAAGCATGGAACAAGACCTGTTTGCGCAAGCTCCTGCCCTCATTGCTCAACAGCGCCGCCTCAACCGCCGGGCGCAGTTGCGCATCGGCGTTCTCAAGGCCCTGGGGACCAGTCAGTAACAGGGTGAGCAGTTTGTCGTCCAGCGAGTGCTCAACCGCAGTTTGATCGAAAACATGTACTTTCGGATTGCCTGGATGCTGTGCCCCCTTCGCGCTAGCAACCCGCTGGATTTCCGCTTCGATGGCTCGAATGCGCCATTGTTCGTACAACGGCGCCAATAGCCCCCTGGCCTGGGCAATATCACTTTGCACATAGCCATTTTGCAAGACCTTAACCATAGCCGGGTTCTTCACCAGTCTCGTCGCCAGCCCGAACAGCAGCGGGTCATTATCGCTGCTTCGCCAGACCGAAGCGGCAAACGCCTGTTCCCACAGCGCTTTGTTTAGGTTATTACCCTTGATATCGCGCATGTTGTTACGGAAGTACTCCGGCGCCAACACCCCTGCGGGGGTGATGTGGTTACGCTCGAGCAAACGTACCAGCTGCTGCTCGAACGCCTTGCGATCTTCGCTGCCTTTAAACAGACGACTGGCCTTCGTACCGCCTTCACGCAGTTGCTCCAGCTTCTCGAAAAATGCGGCGTTGTATTGATACAGTATGTCGGTCTGCGCCTTGCTCAAGTGACTGCTGCTGACCTTGTTGTCGTCAACGCTCATCACCCCAAAGGGCGTCGCGGATAGGTAACCGTTGCCCTGGGGCATTTCCAACAAGTACTGACGACTGGCAAAACCGACCGAACGTTCCAGCTCATGGATATTAACGAAAAGCCCGTCACGGTCCGGGTGGTAACCGTTCTGGCGAAACCCCTCCAGGCCGATAGTCTGGAAGCTAGCGATATCAGCATTCTGGTTGATCAGGTCACTCAAGGCGCTTGCCAATGGTACCTCACGGGTGATGGTGGTATTCGAAACCTGGCCGGACACCTGAATCCCGACCTGGTTCGGCACCTTGCGGTCAACGCTGGTCAGTAGCATTTTGCGACCATTACCCAGCAACTGCGCCTTGAAGCCTTCACGCAAGGTGCTTTCCGAAACTAGGTAGTTGGCGAAGTACTTCTCGACGAATTCGGTTTTGACCAGCACCGAGCGAATTGGTGCATAGGTCGGCGAGCGAAAGGATGGCGGCTCACTCTTGAGCCGGTATTGTTGTTGCCAGGCTAGGGAGCGGGCTGCGGTACCGAAGGAGAAGTTGAATACCCTGTCCGCCGACACAACTAATCTGCCGTTCTCCAGGAAGAAATCTTTGAAGCGGCCATCGGTGCTGGCATTAACTAGTGCGACGTTCATGCGGATGTAGCCAGGGCGCTCCTCCATCATCAGCAACGAAATATTTACCGGCAGATCATCAGAGGCCGGAGGCACCGTGGTCAGCCCGCCGAAAGCTGCGGCCTCTTCCGTAGAGGATGCTTTGAGTAAGGCGTTGTAGCGGGCATTGACCTCCTTGTAGGCCTGTAATTTGGAAAACAGCGTCACGTATTTTGGGCTGAACGTGGAGGCAGCCACCTGTATAGTCAGTTGTTGTTCCAGACGTTTGATCTCGGTATCCAGCTTAGCCTGCTTGTCCGCCGCGTCCTCCCTCAGGGTCGTCGTCTTCAAGGTCTTAGAGCCGCCGGGATTGAGCATGGTCAAAGCTTTACGCCAAGTGCTGTCAAAGTGCGTTATGGCCATCTGCTGTCGGCTGTATAGCAGGATGTCGCGGTCCAGTTGCTGCTTATAGGCGTTGATCGCCGGTGTGCCGGGCACATCGTTCATCTGCTGCCGTCTTTGCTGCAATGTCTGCAACTGGTCGCCAACAGAAACGGGGTTGTCCTGCATCTGAAAATACTGGGCAGCCAGCACACTCAGCGTACTCTGCTGCATTTCCTGTAACCGCTCGTCTACCTGCCTGATGTAGCCGGCACGCTCATCAGGCCCCATGTTAAACCATTCGGTCTGACGACTTGCTGCCTTAATCTGTCCATCGATCAAGGTATTGAGCAGGTTCGTGAAGTCTTTGGATATATAAGCCATTGCAATGATCCTTGCCTGTTTTTAAGCGAAACCCTTCGCGCTGCGAAAAGCTGTTTGTCGTTTGTCGATACAGATTTGACATTCTCCCCGACCTAAAGACCATAACTGTAGGTACGAACGTATTCAGTTACCGCGGGGGTTCCCACACATACGATCGAGTCAAAGGCAGATGTCATTTTGCATTCCTTTATTTAGGTGATAGTTACATATTATTGTTATTTATATTAGTGAATATTAGATAGTCAACATTTATTTGCTCTGTAGTTGTAGTCATAATTATCTCCTTTATTTTTCGTTTATATTTCAGATCACATGAATGATAACATTGCAATATAATTAATTTTTTATATATTTAAATATATATTATTTGTAATTTTAATTATTTATCCAATGAAATTATTTACATGTAAAAGTATTTTTAAATTATATTGTTGCGTTTTTTATAAGACGTTGAATAAATAATAACGAATCTTAGGAAGGTTATTTATTAGTGAATTGTTGTATCTGATTTTTGAGTTAGAGCGCGATATTTAAAAGTTCTACTGCAACTGTCAAGCAACCCCAATTAATATAATGTTTTACTATTGTTCGATTAGGTATACCCGCTTAACTTGAAGATGCAGAATTCAGAACCTAGAAGTTGTCATTAATACGGTACGACAGGTTCCCGGCAAGTTCCGGTAATATTTCCGTAAAAAAACGATGTATTGCTTGCCTGAACAGGGTCGTCGAGGCGAAGTCATGATTATTTCTGACCTTTTCATTCATCACCTTCCACAACCTTTCTATCAGGTTCAGACTGTATGGCGGTAAGTAATGAAGGTCGATATATCACATAAGCCCACTCTTTCACCAACTCACTCCGAGGGTAACTGCTCCGTCAAGGATAATATGAACCTTCTGACTGGATAGGTTCCACGGATGGCAATAAAAAACCCTACGATGCGATAACTGTTAAAGGAAACCAGAGAAGCCCGCAAGATGACACAAGCAAGATTAGCTGAGCTGCTCAACGTTGATCGCCGGGTTTATAACCGCTGGGAGCGCGGTGCTTCTGTTCCTCAACTGGATGCTGTGGTCAGGATCGCTCAGGTATTACAAAGTAGTCTGGATTCACTTGTCGGATTGGAACCCATGACACCGCCACAGATACATAACCCGCGTTTACAGGCGCTTGTGATGCAGATGGATTCATTATCAGATGAAGATCAGCAGGCGCTGATTGTGTTGATGGACAGTTTGCTTAAACGTTCGAAGATGACGCAGTTACTGACATCGTAGAAAGGATTTGCTACAGGAAAGACGATTTTTATTTAGTGCAGCATTACCAGACGGCCATCCGGTAACGCTGCTAACCGTAGGCAACTAACAGGAGTAGTTACCATGGCTAACCGCGATTGTAATGCAGATTTGAAGATTTCAAAAGCCCGACGCAACTATAAGGTGGGCTATACCAACACCCGCCACGAAGACCGCAATACGGGGATGACCCGTTATTACAGCCAGCATCCCAGCCTGCACCTTAAAGGCAACTGGCTGGAAGAGTCCGGATTTGCCACCGGGCAGGCGGTGAACATCACCGTTGAACGCGGGCAGTTGATTATCCGGCTAGCTGAGAATGGCTGACGGCTAAAAGGAAGATCCCAGCGCTTGGGCTGGGATCTTAATGTTAACAAGGTAGTTGTTCTAAATAAGAATTCATAATGATGCTACACCGATTTTATTCATTGCTGGTTTTTGCTGTGCTGAAATCGACGCCAAGAAAGCATCAACATAACTTAGCAATCGCCACATAGATTGGCCGCTGTGGTTCCGGGTGACTGTCTCATGCAACGATTGCCAGAGCCGTTCTATTTTATTCAACCAGGGGGAATAACTCGGTAAAAATAAGAGGTTAAATTTCGGATGCTGGGCCAACCAATGTTTGACTTTCTGACTGCTATGGATGCAGTAATTATCTAAGATTAATGTGATCGTTTTCGTATCAGGATAGTGGGTATTAAGCTCATCTAACATCTTGATAAATAAATTAGAGTCCTTCTTTGTCCCTTTAACATAAGTCACTTTCCCTGTTTGGGCATTGAGGCAGCCGGC